>NZ_BAAAUV010000032.1:0-71728 GCF_039534125.1 Actinocorallia longicatena
CGGCCAGGGCGTCGCGCAGCCGCCGCGCCGCTCCCGGCTCCCCGCCGAGCGCCGCCCGCAGCAGGCCGCCGGCCTCGGGCGGCGGCCCGGCGGAGCCGCCGAGCACCACCGCGACCAGGCTTCCGAGCAGCAGGCCGGCCCCGTGGACGAGCCGCGGATCGGTCGGCACGTGCTTGCCGAGGACCGTGGAGACCAGCAGGTGGGCCCGGCGCGGATTGCGCCGCACCGCCAGCCCGACCAGCGCGGGAAGCCCGACGCCGACCGGCTCGGCCGTCGTGGTCAGCACGAGGTCGAGCCGCCCGGTCACCCACTCCCCCGGCCATGCCATCAGGCGGCCACCGCGGCGGTGAGCAGGTCGACGAAGCCGACGTCCTCGGCGGCGACGCCGAACACACGGGCGCGGCGCAGGGTCCGCTCGGCCCAGGCGCGGTGCGGCTTGGCCTCGTTCATCTTGTTGCTGTAGCTGGAGGCCATCGCCCCGCCCGCCTCGACCCCGAGGATGTCGGTGGCGTCGCAGTACTCCTCGTGCGTGACGACCATCAGCGCGTGGACGGCCGCCACATGGCTCGGGTGGATGACCGTCTTGCCGGTGAGGCCGTTGGCCTTGTCGAGGGTGACCTCGCGGATCAGCCCGTCGAGGTCGGTGCCGATCAGCAGGCTGCGCAGCGGCCCGGCCTGGTTCTCCTCGAACGGCGACTGCCGTAGCTGGGGCTTGAACAGCCGCTCGCCGCCGGAGAAGTACTCCCAGACGGGCCCCGAGACCACGAATCCGGTCGAGTCCGCCCTGGCCAGGACGTTCACCACGTCGGAGATCAGCCCGGCGACCGGCTGGATGTCGTAGATCGTGAGATCGCGCGGGCGGCGCAGGCCGTAAGCGGAGCAGAGGTCGGCGGCGCCGAGCCGGACGGCCAGCACCTTGTCGCGGTGGTGGGCGAGCAGCCGGGCGATGTCGTGCAGGACCCCGGCCCGGGTCTCGCGGTAGATCGCCTCGGGCGTCTCGATCACCGGGAGGCCGAGCAGCCGGAATCCGCTGATCTTGGTGGCGTCGCCGAGGGCGTCCAGGTAGGCCTTGCCGCCGGACGCCTCGAACTTCGGCAGCACGAACCCGGTCAGCAGCCCGGCCGCCGGGCCGAGCCTGCGCGTCAGGTCCGGGATCTGGGCGGGTTCGCGGACCCGCACGAACAGCAGCGGCGCCTCGTCCGCCGAGACGGCCTGGAGCTGGGCGACGAGATTGCGCTCCGCCTGTGCGACTTCGCCGTCGGGAATGGAGTCCTCCAGGCACAGGACCATGCTGCGGACGCCCTGGCGGTGGCATTTGGCGATGTCGCGGGCGAGATGGGGACGCGTCGCGGGACTGTAGAGGGTGGCGCCCATGGCCATGGCGAGAATGTCGGGATCGCCGTCCCGGTCGAACTCGCCGGGCTGGACATGGAACAGCGAGGCCCGGCGGGCGACGTCGATGTGGTCGAAATGACGCACGGCTGAGAACCCTTCCGTTCGCTTCGGCCGCACAACGTAGGGACCACGTTCGTAGTTCCGCCTTCTGGGGCCAACGAATGAAATATTACCCATAACAGCACGATGCATCCGAAACGCCGGTTATCGCCGTGTTAAAACCAAAAGCCCTGGCCGTTAACGGGCCAGGGCCGGGCAAAGAGGCAGAATCAGATTCGGCTGGATTCCAGTGCCGCTTCGGTGTCGTTCTCGTCGTCCTGCCGGTTGCGCCGGACCGAGCTGATGAACGAGATGATGATCAGGCCCGCGCCGACGCCACCGGTGATCCATTCCGACAGGTGGCTGCCGATGCTGACGAGCATGAACACCGCGAGCGCGCCGATCGCCCAGTGGGCGCCGTGCTCCAGGTAGCGGTACTCGTGCAGCGTGCCCTTGCGGACCAGGAAGACCGTGAGCGACCGGATGTACATCGCGCCGACGCCCAGGCCGATCGCGATGATGATCGGGTCGGTGCTGATGGCGAACGCGCCGATGACGCCGTCGAAGGAGAAGGACGCGTCGAGGACCTCGAGGTAGAGGAACAGGAAGAACCCGGCCTTGCCGGTGGCCTGCGCCAGCGCGGTGGGCCCGCCGGACTTCTTCTCGGCCCCCTCCTCCTCGTCGTCGTCGATCTCGAACAGCGAGCCGAGCCCGTTCACGAGGATGTAGGTGATCATGCCCAGGATGCCCGCGATGAGGACGTTCTCGCGGTGCGCGTCGTCGGCCCACCAGAACGCCGCGGCGGCCAGCGAACCGCCGGCGATCACCACGGAGAGCTGGTCGAGCTTGCCGATGCGGACGAGCGGCTTCTCCAGCCACGACAGCCAGTGCACCGAACGCTCTTCGAAGATCCAGTCCAGGAACAGCATCATCAGGAACATGCCGCCGAAGGCGGCGATCATCGGATAGGCGAACTCCATCTTCTCCTGGTACGCCTCGTGGTCGTTCAGCGCCAGCTGGACGGCCTCGACCGGGCCCAGCTGGGCCGTGATCGCCACGATGATCACGGGGAAGACGAGACGCATGCCGAAGACCGCGATCGCGATGCCGACCGTCAGGAAGATCTTCTGCCAGAACGGGCTCATGCGTTCCAGCACCTTGGCGTTGACCACGGCGTTGTCGAACGAGAGCGAGATCTCCAGTACGGCCAGGATCGCCACGAGGGCCAGGCCCTCGGTGCTGTCATAGAGGAAGGCTGCGATCAGGCCGAGAAGAGTGACGGCGAAGGACCAGCCGAACGTGCGAAGAATCATGCCTAAGTTTCCGTAGCCCGCCGGTAAGGGCCGGCGGGCCACTGTCGAGCGGCGATCAACCTACGTTGACGCCGAAGTCCTGTGCGATCCCGTGCAGACCGGAGGCGTACCCCTGGCCGATCGCCCGGAACTTCCATTCGTTGTTGTAGCGGTACAGCTCACCGAAGACCATGGCCGTTTCGGTGGACGCGTCCTCCGACAGGTCGTAGCGGGCCAGTTCGGAGCCGTCGGCACGGTTCACGACGCGGATGAAGGCGTTGCGCACCTGGCCGAAGCTCTGGCCGCGGTTGACCGCGTCGTAGATCGAGACGGGGAACACGATCCGGTCGACCTGATCGGGCACGTTCGCCAGATCGACGTTGATGGACTCGTCGTCCCCCTCGCCCTCACCTGTCAGGTTGTCGCCGGTGTGCTCGACGGACCCGTCCGGGCTCTTGAGGTTGTTGAAGAACACGAAGTGCGCGTCCGAGACGACCTTCCCGTTGCCGCCGAGCATCAGCGCGGAGGCGTCGAGGTCGAAGTCGGAGCCCGTCGTGGCCCGGGCGTCCCAGCCCAGGCCGACGGTGACCGCTGTGAGGTTGGGGGCGGCCTTGCTCAGTGAGACATTGCCGCCCTTGGCGAGGGAGACGCCCATGGTTGTTCGCTCCTACTGACGAGGGATCGGCCGGTCCGAGGGATCAGCCGGTGATGGGACCGGCCCGTTCGGGCCGGATCAGACGTTCACCCCGAAGTCCTGCGCGATGCCGGTGAGGCCCGAAGCGTAGCCCTGGCCCACGGCGCGGAACTTCCACTCGGCGCCGTTGCGGTAGAGCTCACCGAAGATCATGGCCGTCTCGGTGGAGGCGTCCTCGGAGAGGTCGTAGCGGGCGATCTCGGTGCCACCGGCCTGGTTGAGGACGCGGATGAAGGCGTTGCGGACCTGGCCGAAGCTCTGGCCGCGGTTGACGGCGTCGTAGATCGACACCGGGAAGACGATCTTCTCCGCGTTCGGCGGCAGGCCCGCGAGGTTGACCTTGACCTGCTCGTCGTCGCCCTCGCCCTGGCCGGTGGTGTTGTCGCCGGTGTGCTCGACGGCGCCGTCGGGGGTCTTGAGGTTGTTGAAGAACACGAAGTGTCCGTCGGAGATGACCTTGTTGCCGGCGTCGACGACGATCGCGGACGCGTCGAGGTCGAAGTCGGTGCCGGTCGTCGTGCGGACGTCCCAGCCCAGTCCGACGATCACGGCGGTGAGGCCGGGGGCCTCCTTGCTCAGCGAGACGTTTCCGCCCTTGCTCAGGCTGACCGGCATCTTTGCCTCCAGGGATTCGTTGGATTCGAATGAGACTCGATCGGGAACTGAGCGAACCAGTTCGCCCTGACAGACGTCTCAGCGATGCTATCGGTTCCCCTCTTCTCGCCAAGGTCATCACTCTTTTGCGTCCGGAACCGGGCGTGGTGGGATGGAGACCCAGACATCTCGTCGGAGGAGGCAGGGTGCAGAGACCTGGTGACCAGCGCCGCCGGGGGCGCAGGGACGCCCGTGCGGAGCAGGCCCAGACCGCCGCCCTGCAGGCGAAAGAGCAGGCCGCGGAGGCCTTCTACGACATGGATCAGGCCCAGAAGTACGTCGGCGGACGGCTGACGCTCCTGGGTGATCTCGATCTCACGGCGGCCGACCGGCTCCGGCCGCGCTTCGAGCGGGCCGACGCCACGGCCAACGAGGCCGCCCTCGCCTACATCACGATCGTGGACGCCCACGATCTCGACGACGTGAACCGCGCTTTCGCCGAGTACGACGCCGGGCACCGGGCCCTGTCGGGCGTCACGGAGACCCTGAAGCGGGTCACCGCGGAGATCAACCAGGTCGCCGCGGAGATCCAGCCGCAGCTCGCCAGGCTCGAGTCGTCCCTCGACCAGCTCCCGCCGCGGCTGCGAGCGGCCCAGGCGGCCCTTCAGAGCGCCCAGGAGGCCGTGACGGCGGCGCGGGACGCCGGGATGCGGACCGGGGAGGTCGAGGCCGATCTGGAGGCCGTCCAGGCGCTGCTGGCCGAGCTGAACAGCGCCGGGCTCGGCGGGCTGGGGCTCCAGGGCGCGATGCGCAGGGCCGAGGAGATCACGGCCAGGGCGGGCGGCGTCGCCGAGGAGGCGCGGGCCCTGGCGGTGGCCGTGCAGAAGACGCGCAACGACCTCGCCTCGGTGCGGACCCGGGTCCAGATGGTCGCGGGCCGCAGGGAGCGGGTCGTGGACGCCATGAGCGTGCTGCGCCGCTCCTACGCGGCGGCCTGCTGGCAGGACCTGCAGGGCGCGCCGAACGCGATCGAGCAGGCCCTCGAGCGGTCGCGGGAGCGGATCGCCGAGACCGACGCCGCGGCCGGCCGCCAGGAGTGGCGCGAGGTGGCGCGGTCGCTGGCGGCCGCGCGGGCGGAGCTGAAGGACGCCGAGCGCCGGGCGAAGGCCGTCACCGACCGGGTCGACGACCTGCGCGAGGCCGAGGCCGATCCGGGGAAGCCGCTGGAGCAGGCGCGGTTCGCCGTCAGGGACGCCCAGCGGCTGGCCGTCGCCCAGCCCGGCGGTGCCGCCCCCCGCCACGCCCAGGCCCTGGACGCCCTGGTCGCCCGGCTGGAGAGGGCCCCCGGCACCCTGGAGGGCGGCCACCCCGACTACTGGGCCTACCTCAAGGAGCTCAGGTCGATCACCCAGCAGGCCCACGACGTCGTCGAGATCATCCGCTCCGAGCACAGCCCTCGCTGAGACACGGCCTGGGATTCAGGACAGGGCCTCGGCGCACTCGTCGATGAGGCGGCGGGCGCCCTCGCGGAGGTCGGCGACGCCGGGCCCCCTGGCCAGGAGGCCGCGGGAGACCGAGGGGACCACGGTGGCGGCGGTGCCGAAGGTCCGCCGCAGGCCGGCGGGGTCGGCGCCCTGGGCTCCGACGCCGGGGGCCAGGACGGGGCCGTTGAGGCCGGCGACGTCGGCGGCGAGCCCGGTCAGGGTCGCGCCCAGGACCACGCCGAGGGAGCCGAGCGGGGCGGCCCCGCGGTTGAGGGCCGCCACCTCGTCGAGGATGGTCCCGCCGACCGTGCGGCCGTCCGCCGCGACGGCGAGCTGGACCCCGGCGCCCTCCGGGTTGGAGGTCCTGGCCAGGACGAACAGGCCCGCGTCGTGCTCGGCCGCCTTGTCGATCATCGGCTGGAGCGAGCCGAAACCGAGGTAGGGCGTGACGGTCACGGCGTCGGCGGACAGGGGGCTCGACCGGTCGAGGTAGGCGTCGGCGTAGGCGGCCGTGGTGCTGCCGATGTCGCCGCGCTTGGCGTCGAGGACGACGACGGTGCCCCGCCGGCGCAGCTCCGCCAGCACCGTCTCCAGGACCGCGATCCCCCGGCTGCCGTGCCGCTCGAAGAAGGCCGACTGCGGCTTGACGACCGCGACGAGGTCGCCGACGGCCTCGACGACCGTCCGGGAGAAGCGTTCGAGGCCCTCGGGGGTGTCGGGCAGCCCCCACGCGGCCAGCAGGGCCGGGCTCGGGTCGATCCCCACGCACAGGGGTCCCCTCTCCTGCAGAGAAGACCACAGACGCTGACCGAAGGACCGGCTCACAACATTCCCCTCGTCGGATGCGAAACAGTCAAGGATGACATGTCCGGACAGGGAAGCCGTTGTTACGTGCGTCTCTCGCCCTCGGGGGCGTGCCCCTCGACGTCGTCGAGCCGGTCGGCGACCTCGTCGAGCCTGCGGCGGCTCGCGTCGTCCAGCAGGAGGGCGACATGGCCGCAGTCCCGGCAGGCCCTGCCGTATCCGGCGACGAAGGTCGGTTTCGCCGAGAGGAACCCCTTCTTGGCGAACCTCAGCTCCATCCGCTCCAGCCACTTGTGCGCCGGATAAAGCTCCCCCACAGGGCTCAACCGCTCAGAACCACACATTCCACAACGCATAGATCGACCACTGTAACGCCGATCACACCGGGGTGGCACCTTCCACCTGCACCGATCCCAGGACACGGGTCTGGGGATAGCGCAGCAGCGCGGCCGGGATCGGGGTGGAGCGGCCGTTCTGGAGGAGGACCAGGCCGCCCGTTCCGGACGCGTCCGGCCGCGCCTGCTCGCCGAGCCGGTCGAGGGCCTGGCGGGCCAGCGCCGCCGCGGGACCGAACAGCTCGGGGGCCGGGCCGCCGCGGGCGAGGGCGGCCCCGATCTCCGCCGCGACCAGCTCGTAGTGGGTGCAGCCGAGGACCACCCGGCGCACTCCCGCGGGCGTGCGGGACGCGGCGTCGGCGAGCGCCTCGGCCAGGGCGTCCTCGTCGGCGTGCTCGATCGCCTCGGCGAGCCCCGGGCAGGCCACCGCGGCGACCGGGAGGCCGGGGGCGAACCGGGCGATCAGATCGGCCTGGTAGGCGCTGCGGGTGGTCGCCACCGTCGCCCAGACCGCGAAGGCCTCCCCCGCGGCGGCGGCCGGCTTGATCGCCGGGACCGTGCCGATCACCGGCAGGCCGGGTTCGAGCCGTTCGCGCAGCGCCGGCAGCGCGTGGACGCTGGCGGTGTTGCAGGCGACGATCAGCGCGTCGGGCTCGAGGTCGAGCGCGGCCCCGGCGCAGGCCAGGACGCGCTCGGTGATGTCCTCGGGCGTCCGCGGCCCCCACGGCATCCCCTCGACGTCGTTCGACAGGACCAGATCCGCGTCCGGCCTGGCCTCCCGCACGGCCGCGGCGGCGGCCAGCAGGCCGAATCCCGAGTCGACGAGGGCGATGCGCATGACGGGCACTTTAGCGGTGCTCAGGTGAACAGCGTGTCGCCCCAGAAACCGCCCTTGGCCACGCCGGGGGGAACGGCGAAGACACCGCTGCCGACGTGCTGGATGTACTCGTTCAGGGCGTCGGCGCCGAGGCTCTTCTGGATCTGGACGAACCCCTTGGTGACGTTCCGCTGGTAGGCGAGGAAGAACAGGCCGGCGTCGAGGCGGCCCAGGCCGTCGGTGCCGTCGGTGAAGGAGTAGCCGCGGCGCAGGATCTTGGCGCCGCCGTTGGTGTCGGGATGGGCGAGCCGGACGTGGGCGTCCGGCTTCATCGCCTCGAGGATCACCTTGTCGCGTTCCTTCTGCCGGCCGCGCGGGGCGCCCTCGCCCTTGTCGCGGCCGATGATGTCCTCCTGCTCGCGCAGGCCGGTCCTGTCCCACGTCTCGATGTGCATCCGGATGCGGCGGGCCACCAGGTAGGACCCGCCCGCCATCCAGTCCGCGCCGTCCTCCGCGGTGGCCCAGACGTGCTCGTCCAGCTGGGCCGCGTCGGTGCCGGGGACGTTCTCCGTGCCGTCCTTGAAGCCCATCATGTTGCGGGGCGTCTGGGCGTCGGGGGTCGTCGAGGAGGTCTTGCCGAAGCCGAGCTGCGACCAGCGCACCGACACCACGCCGAAGCCGATCCTGGCGAGGTTGCGGACGGCGTGCACCGCGACCTGCGGGTCGTCGGCGCAGGCCTGGACGCAGAGGTCGCCGCCGCTGCGGGCCGGGTCGAGCCGGTCCCCGGGGAAGTGCGGCAGGTCGACCAGGGCCGCCGGGCGCCTGCCCTCCAGCCCGAACCGCCCGAACAGGGACGGGCCGAAACCGATGGTCAGGGTCAGCCGGGAGGCGTCGAGCCCGAGGGCCTCGCCGGTGTCGTCCGGCGGGGCCAGGACGTTCCCGCCGACCGCGCCGCGGCCCGCGGGGCGTCCGGCGGTCATGGCCTCGGCCGCGATCGTCCACTCCCGCAGCATCGCCACGAGCCTGGCCCTGTCCGTGGTGACCACGTCGAAGGCCGCGAAGTGCAGCCGGTCCTGGACCGGGGTGGCGATCCCGGCCTGGTGGTCCCCGTGGAAGGGGATCCGCCCGCCGTAGGTCGGCGCGGCGGAGTCGTCGGCGCGCGCGACGCTCACCAGCCCGGCGCCGAGGGCGGCGCCGGCGAGGACACCGGCCCCGCCCGCGCCGAGGACGCCCCTGCGGCTGAGCCCGGTGGCACGGCCGGCGGCTTCGGTGCTCGTCTTCTCGACGGGCGTCTTCTCGGCGTTCTCCTCGGTCATCGCACTACCCCACGGTCGCGGCGAGCTTGGACAGCGGCTCGGCGAGGGCGTTCACCGCGTCGGACAGTTCCTTGCGGTCGGCGGGCTTGACCTTGTCGTAGGAGGTCTTGGCGCCGTTGCCCTCGTCGTACTTCTTCAGCAGCGTCTGGAGCGTGGCGAAGCCGTCGGTGAGCGTCTTGTCGAGCGCGGCGTCCTTCTCCACGACGACCGGCTTGAGCAGCTCGAAGACCTTCTGGGCGCCGTCGAGGTTGGCCTGGAAGTCGACGAGGTCGGTGTGGGAGAACGCCTCCTCCTCGCCGGTGATCTTGCCGGTGGCGACCTCGTCCAGGAGTTCCTTGGCGCCGTTGGCCATGGACGCCGGGGTGATGTCGACGGTGTGGACCTGGTCCTGGAGGGTCTTGAGGTCGGCGAGCAGCTGGTCGGCGGTCCCCTCCTCGCCCTTGGTGGTCTTCTTCACCCAGAGGGCCTTCTCGATCTTGTGCCAGCCGGACCAGGTGTCGCCGGACTCCAGGTCGGCCTCGCGCAGGTCGACCTTCGGGTCGATGTCGCCGAACGCCTCGGCGACCGGCTCGATGCTCTCCCAGCCGAAGCGGGACTGGGCGTAGAGGGCCTTGGCGCCGTCGACGTCGCCCTTCTTGACCGACTCCGCGAACTTCTGGGTCTTGGCCATCGTGTCGGCGATCTGGGCGTCGATGTAGGCGCGGTAGTCCGCGACGGCCTTGGTCAGGCGCGGGTCGAGGGCCGAGGCCTGGCCGGAGACCTTGATGTTCTGCTTGATGCCGTCGCCGACCATGCCGGGCTTGCACGCGATCTGCTGGTCACCGGAGGACAGGCTGACCGTGATGTCGTAGTTGGTGCCCGGGCCGATGTTCTCCTTCTCGGAGACGATCTTGCCGTCGGGACCGTAGAAGTAGACCTCGGTGACCTGGGTGCCCTTGTTAAGGATCTTGAAGGTGTTCGAGCCCGCCGCCAGCTCGGTCTTCGACACCTCGCACTCGGTGTCGGTCGAGGTGATCGTCAGCGCGTTCGGATCGGCCGGCTTGTCCTCGCCTCCGCACGCCGCCAGGGCGGTGACGGAGAGCAGACCGGTGACAGCGAGGAGGGGGACGGACCGCATGCAAAACTCCAGAGTACGGGGTGTGAGGTAAAGCTGACCTAAGTTAGCCTCCCCTAAGCTCATCCCGTCAAGCCGGAACTGCCCCCGTTCGGTGTGAATTGGGTAACGGTCCGCGATCTTTACCGGACCCTCCCCCGCTCAGCGGCCGCCCGGCACCTGAACCGTCATGTTGCGGCCGACCATCGGGATCCCGCCGGAGGACGGGCCGCCCGGCTGCGCGGGGGGCACCATGCCCGCCTGGTGGTGGACGGGCGCGCCGGCCGCGACCTGGTCGGCCATCACGGCCGTCCCGTAGGCGCACACCTCGAAGCCGCCGTTGCCGAGCACGGTGTTCTCGAACCGCATCCCGAGGACGGCGTTGCAGCCGTGCCGCTCGGCGTCGGCCTTCAGCCGCTCGATCGCGACGCGACGCGCGTCCGTCAGACCGCCCGCACCCGAACTCTGCAACCCCATTCCGGACACCGCGCCCCGGACGAATCGGATCTCATAGCCGGGAAGGGTGTCGGTCGTCACGATCAGCATGGAGTCCAACTTAGCGCGACAAAATCCCCCGGTCGCCCCTCCGGGGGATGTCGTCGGTCCCGCCCTATTCGAGGTACTCCCGGAGCATCTGCGCCCGGGAGGGATGCCTCAGCTTGGCGAGGGTCTTGGACTCGATCTGGCGGATGCGCTCCCTCGTCACACCGAACTCCCGGCCGACCTCCTCGAGCGTCCGGGGGTGCCCGTCGGCGAGACCGAAGCGCAGCTGGATGATGCGCTGCTCGCGGTCGGACAGAGTGGCGAGGATGTCCTCCAGCTGGTCCTGGAGGAGGATGAACGCGGCCGCCTCGATCGGGACCACGGCGTCGGCGTCCTCGATGAAGTCACCGAGGTCGGAGTCCTCCTCGCCGATCGGCGACTGCAGGGACACGGGCTCCTGCGCGATGCGCTGGATCTCGACCACGCGGTCGGGGGGAAGGCCCATCTCCTGGCCGATCTCCTCGGGCAGCGGCTCGCGCCCGAGGTCCTGGTGCAGCTGGCGCTGCACCCTGATCAGCTTGTTGATGGTCTCCACCATGTGCACCGGGATCCGGATCGTGCGGGCCTGGTCCGCGATGGCGCGGGTGATGGCCTGCCGGATCCACCAGGTGGCGTAGGTGGAGAACTTGTACCCCTTCGTGTAGTCGAACTTCTCGACCGCCCTTATCAGCCCGAGGTTGCCCTCCTGGATGAGGTCCAGGAAGAGCATTCCCCGGCCGACGTAACGCTTGGCGATGGACACCACCAGGCGCAGGTTGGCCTCGATGAGACGCTGTTTCGCCCGCACACCCTGACGGGACAGCATCTCGAGGTCGAGCCGTTCGGTCCGGGAGATGATGGACGTGTGCGCCATCTTCTCCTCGGCGAAAAGCCCCGCCTCGATCGATTTGGCTAGTTCTACTTCGTCTTCTGCCGTCAGCAGCGGAACGCGGCCGATCTCTCGCAGATAGATGCGGACCAGGTCGCTCGTAGGCGCCCGCCTGCTGAGGTCTCCCTCTTCCGCTCGCGTGAGCTCCTTGGAGTCCTCCTCGGACTCCAGGACCTCTACCCCCTGCTCTGCGAGCAAACGGACGACGCGCTCCAGCGCGTCGGCCGGCAGTTCGGAGCGATCGAGCGCGGCCGCGACGTCGTCAACGGTGACGCCGCCTCCACGCTCTCTGCCACGTACGACGAGGTCAGCCACCTGCTCAACCGACGGTGCCTCGCTGGGCATTACCAAAGGGCCCACGCAGACAGTGTGCGTCAGAACACATCTAGATCGCAGGCCCCAATTTATGGGCGGAGCGTCACAGGCCCTCTACTCCGCGATCACGAAGATGACGTCTGCGCTGCTCAAGGGCCACAAGGTCGCCGAAAAGCCGGTTGTACTCGTCCGCCTCGGAGACCGGATTCAGCCTCCCGAGTTTGGCCTGAGCCGTCGCGATCTCCCGCGTGAGCTGGAGTTCCATGAATCGGACGAGCAGCGCCTGGGCATAGGGATCGTCCGAATTGCCCTGCGACTTCGGAGACTCCACGCTCAGCCGGGTCAGGACCGTCCGGACCTCCTCCCCCGGGGCCGCGTCACGCAGGCGCGACGCCCACTCCAGCGGCGCCGTGGCCGAGGCGCAGCCGCCGATCGACAGGATCACCTCGTGGACCGCGCGGTGCTCGGGGACCGTGTAGGCCTCGGCCGGGAACTGGTCGTACAGCGGCCCGAGGGCCACCGGACGCTGCAGGGCTATCTTCAGCAGCTCGCGTTCCAGCTCGACGGTCGGATCGTTCGGGTCGGCCGGAGGGCGCCTGCGCGGCTTCTGCCCGCCGCTCATGTGCTGCTGGACACGGCTGAGCACCAGTTCCTCGTCCATCAGCCCGAGCCAGCGGTCGAGGTTGACGGCGTACCTCTTGCGCATCCCGGCGTCGCGGATGCCGGCGATGATCGGCGCGACGGCGTCCAGGGCGGCCATCTGGCCCTCGACCGTCGCGGAGTCGAACTTCTCGATCCTGTTCTTGATCGCGAACTCGAACAGCGGGACCCGGGAGGCCACCAGGTCGCGGATGGCGGCGTCGCCCTGCTTGATCCGCAGGTCGCAGGGGTCGAGACCGTCGGGCTGGACGGCCACGAAGGTCTGCGTGGCGAACTTGTGGTCGTCCTCGAACGCGCGCAGCGCCGCCTTCTGCCCGGCGCTGTCGCCGTCGAAGGTGAAGATCACCTCGCCGCGGGCCTCGGCCTGGTCCATCAGCATCCGGCGGAGGATCTTGATGTGGTCGTCGCCGAACGCGGTGCCACAGGTCGCGATAGCCGTGGTCTCGCCCGCCAGGTGGCAGGCCATGACGTCGGTGTACCCCTCGACGATCACGGCCTTGCGCAGCTTGGCGATGTCCTTCTTGGCCAGGTCGAGCCCGTAGAGCACGGAGCTCTTGTGGTAGAGCGGGGTCTCGGGGGTGTTGAGGTACTTCGGCCCGTCGTCGGAGTCGTGCAGCTTGCGCGCCCCGAACCCGATCACGTCGCCTGTCTGGTCGCGGATGGGCCAGATCAGGCGCCCCCTGAACCTGTCGCGGGGCCCGCGCCTGCCCTCGACGGCCAGCCCGCCCTTGAGGATCTCGACGTCGGTGAATCCGCGCGAGCGCAGATGCCCGACGAGCGCCTCCCACTCGTTCGGCGCGTACCCGATCCCGAAGTGCGCGGCGTCGGCGGCCTGGAAGCCCCGCTCGGTGAGGAACTTGCGCGCGATCGACGCCTCCTGCGAGGTCAGCTGCTGCGCGTAGAAGGCCGCGGCCTCCTTGTGCGCGTCGACGAGCCGCGCCCGCTGCCCGAGGTCCTTGCGCGGGACGTACCCGCCCTCCTCGTACTGCAGCTGCACCCCGGCCTTCGCCGCCAGCCTCTCCACCGACTCCGCGAAACTGAGGTGCTCGATCTCCTGAACGAACTTGATGACGTCCCCGCCGACCCCGCACCCGTGACAGTTGCCGGTCAGGATGTTGTCCTCGAGGACGAAGGCGTGGCCCTCCTCGACGACGGCGCAGAAGACCTCCTCGAACCGGTCGGTCGTCTCGACGGACTTCACGACCCAGCCCAGGCGGGAGGACTTCTTCCGGCTCGAGTCCCACCGGAACCTGTGGTGGTCGAGGAGGAAGAAGTCCTCGCACAGGTCCTCTCCGAGCAGGTGGACGCGGTAGATGGTGCTTGGTTCCCGCCCCGGGAACCCCTCACGGTCATGGCCCGTGATGCCGTAGGTGCCGATCCCCAGCCGGGTGCAGACCAGGCGCACGAACTCGAGGACCTCACGGTCCGCGCAGTGCAGCGCGATCGTCCCGTCCGCGGCCACCGTGCCGTCCGCGGCGAAGTACCCCGCCAGCCAGCCGTACAGGTAGTGGACGGCCTCATCCGGGTCGGGCAGGTCCTTGAAGAAGTTCGGCAGCCCGTGGACGAGCAGCTGGGCGCGGTCGGACGGCCCGACGTTCTCCGTCACCAGGCTCAAGGGGAACCACTTGAGGAGCTGGGCGTCCTTGACGCTGTCGAGCGTCGCCCTGCTGCCCGAGGCGGTCCTCGTCCCGTCACCGAAGGTGATCCCGTGGGCGATCCCGAACGGGGAGGGCTTGGTCCGGGCGACCCTCGACCGGGGGAAGACCGAGGCGAGCCTGTGCTCCGGCTTGAGATCGCTGGTGACGACCTCGCGCTCGGTCCTGCGGGACTGACCCGACCTGACGAACCAGCGGTGCTCGGGAGTGGCGAAGATCTCCTTGGTCTGGCCGTTGCGCCCGAGGACGATCCGCATCAGCGGTTGCTCGCCGAAGGAGTGGAACGGAGCGTCGTACCAGTTCGCGTCCCGGCCGAGGATCCGGTGGGTTCCCCCGGCCAGTTCCCGGATCGGCTTCACGCCCTCCCAGGTCAGCACCCTCGTGGAGCCCTCGAGGCAGAAATAGAGGCCTCGGGAGGGGGTGACGTTGAAGGAGGGGGTCTTCTCGTCGTGGAAGGGGCACAGGCCCTTGGCGTTGCCGCCGCCCGCTCCGACCAGTTGGAGGTACTCGCCGATCACCGCGTCGATCGGGGACCTCTCGCGGACGATCGCGATGTCCTCTTGTCGGATCCGTCCAGCCATGGCGCGAGTCTACGGCTCCGGTCCGACAGTCCGGGCCGCCGGACCGCCCGGTGAGGGGCCGTCCGCGGAAAGAGGGACGCCCCGGGCCGTACGGCTTCCTGGCCGGTCCGGGGCGTCCCGTGTGCCCGTTCCCCCCACACCCGCGCCAGGCGCCGGAGGACGTCATGAACGGGAGTGTGGAGGTGGAACGTTCCGTGCAGGTTTCCTGGAGGGGGCCGGGAAGTTAGCTCTGGCCCGCTGGACAGAAGGCCGACTCGTGGTCATTCGCGGAGTCGGGACACCCGGCCCGTGGTCGGAATCCGCCGTTAAATCCGAGTTAACTCGGCAAATCGCCCGTAGAGATGGGCTTTGACCAGCGCTAATGTCACGAAGGTGCTGATCACTCCTCACGAGCAGGAGCGCCTGCTCATCCATGTGGCGGCCGGGGTGGCGCGTGAGCGCCGGGCCCGGGGACTGCGGCTGAACCATCCGGAGGCGACCGCGATCATCGCGGTCCATGTGCTCGAGGGCGCCCGCGACGGCAGGACCGTCGCTGAGCTGATGGAGTCCGGGCGGTCCGTGCTGGCCCGCGAGGACGTCATGGACGGGATACCGGAGCTCCTCGACTCGGTCCAGATAGAGGCGACCTTTCCCGACGGGACCAAACTGGTGACCGTGCACAGGCCGATCCCGTGAGCGCGCCCGAGCCCCCGGGCTTCTTCGCGCCGGGCCAGGTCGTGCCGGGCGAGGGCCCGGTCGAGCTGAACCCCGGCCGGGCGACCCGCACGCTGGTCGTGGAGAACACCGGGGACCGTCCCGTCCAGGTCGGTTCGCACTATCACTTCGCCCAGGCGAACCCGGCGCTGAGCTTCGACCGGGACGCCGCGCGCGGGTTCCGGCTGAACGTGCCCGCCGGGACGGCCGTGCGGTTCGAGCCGGGGATCACCCGGGAGGTCGAACTGGTGGCGCTCGCGGGTCTCGGCGTCGTGCCGGGCCTGCGGCTTGAGGGGGGCATCGATGGCTGAACTGTCACGCGCCAGGTACGCGGCGCTCTACGGACCCACGACCGGCGACCGGGTGCGGCTGGCCGACACGAACCTGTTCATCGAGGTCACCGACGACCTGGCGCGCGGCGCCGGGGCGGGCGACGAGGCGGTGTTCGGCGGCGGGAAGGTCATCCGCGAGTCGATGGGCCAGGCCAGGACGACCCGGGCCGAGGGCGCCGCCGACCTGGTGATCACGGGTGTGGTGATCCTCGACCACTGGGGGATCGTCAAGGCCGACGTCGGCGTCCGGGACGGCCGGATCGTCGCGATCGGCAAGGCGGGCAATCCCGACATCATGTCCGGGGTCCACCCCGGCCTGGTGATCGGCCCGTCCACGGAGATCATCGCGGGGAACGGCAAGATCCTCACCGCGGGCGCGGTGGACTCCCACGTCCACCTGATCTGCCCCCAGCTCCTGGAGGAGGCGCTGGGCGCGGGCGTGACCACGCTCATCGGCGGCGGCACGGGACCGGCCGAGGGGACCAAGGCCACGACCGTCACCGGCGCCTGGTACCTGCACCGGATGCTCGAGGCCCTGGACTCCTGGCCGATGAACGTCTCCCTGCTCGGCAAGGGCAACACCGTCTCCGAGCCGGCTCTGTGGGAGCAGCTGCGGGCCGGGGCGTCGGGGTTCAAGCTGCACGAGGACTGGGGCACCACCCCGGCGGCCATCGACGCCTGCCTGCGGGTCTGCGACGCCTCGGGCGTCCAGGTCGCGATCCACACCGACACCCTCAACGAGGCCGGTTACGTCGCCTCGACCCTCGGCGCGATCAACGGCCGGGGCATCCACGCTTACCACACCGAGGGCGCCGGCGGCGGGCACGCCCCCGACATCATCACGGTCGCCTCGCACCCCAACGTGCTGCCGTCCTCGACCAACCCGACGCGGCCGCACACCGTCAACACCCTCGACGAGCACCTCGACATGCTGATGGTCTGCCACCACCTCAGCCCGTCGGTGCCGGAGGACCTGGCGTTCGCCGAGTCGCGGATCCGGCCGACCACGATGGCCGCCGAGGACGTCCTGCACGACATGGGCGCGATCTCGATGATCGGCTCGGACTCCCAGGCGATGGGCCGGATCGGCGAGACCGTCATCAGGACCTGGCAGACCGCGCACGTGATGAAGCAGCGGCTCGGCGAGCTCGAGGGCCCGGCCGACAACCTGCGGGCCCGGCGTTACGTCGCCAAGTACACGATCAACCCGGCGATCGCCCACGGCCTGGACGGCGAGGTCGGCTCGGTCGAGGTCGGCAAGCTCGCCGACCTGGTGCTGTGGGATCCGCGGTTCTTCGGGGTCAGGCCGCAGCTCGTCATCAAGGGCGGGGTGATCGCGTGGGCGCAGATGGGCGACGCGAACGCCTCCATCCCGACCCCGCAGCCCGTCCTGCCCCGGCCGATGTTCGGGGCCTCCCCCGCCGTCGCGGCGGCGACCTCGGTGCACTTCGTGTCCGAGGCGGCCCTCGAGGACGACCTGGCCTCGAAGATCGACGTCCGGCGGCGGCTGGTCCCGGTCCGCGGCACCCGGCGGCTCACCAAGGCGGACATGCCGCTCAACGACGCGCTGCCCTCGATCGAGGTCGATCCGGACACCTTCACCGTCCGGATCGACGGGGAGGCCGTCGAGCCCGCGCCGGTCGCCGAGCTCCCGATGGCCCAGCGCTACTTCCTGTTCTGATGAACGCCCATCTGCTGATGCTCAGCGACTCCCGGCTGCCCGCCGGGGGGCACGCCCACTCGGGCGGGCTGGAGCCGGCCGTGACGGCGGGGGCGGTGAAGACCGTCCCCGATCTGGCGGGCTTCCTGGCGGGGCGGCTGTGGACCACGGGCCTGGTCACGGCCGCGATCGCCGCGGCGGCCTGCCACCACGCCCCCGGCGGGAGCGGCTGGGAGCTGCTGGACGCCGAGGCCGACGCCCGCACGCCGAGCCCGGCCCAGCGCACGGCCTCCCGGGCGCAGGGCAGGGCGCTGCTGCGGGCGGCGCGGCGCACCTGGCCGGACCCGCTCCTGGACGGCCTGGGCCGCCTGCCGCACCAGCCGGTCGTGCTGGGGGCGGTCACCCGCCTGGTGGGCGGTTCGGTCCTGGACGCGGCCGGGATCGCGGCCTACCAGTCGGTCGGGGGGCCCGCCTCGGCGGCCGTCCGGCTGCTGGGGCTGGACCCCCTGGGAGTTCAGCGGGCCCTGGCCGATCTCGCGGGGGACATCGACGACGTCGCCCGGGAGGCCGCCGCCTGCGCCGCCGGGGACTGGTCCGCGCTGCCGTGCGTCTCGGCACCCGCCCTCGACCTGTGGGCCGAGGAGCATCTCCGGGCCGACCTGCGGCTCTTCGAGTCCTGATCCGAATCACAAGGAGTTGACCATGGGTGGATACCACGGACCCGACCAGCACCACGCCGCGCCGAAGCACGGCCGGGCGCTGCGGCTGGGCATCGGCGGCCCCGTCGGCAGCGGGAAGACCGCGCTGACCGCCGCGCTGTGCCGGGTGCTGAAGGACGAGCTGCGGCTGGCGGTCGTCACCAACGACATCTACACCACCGAGGACGCCGACTTCCTGCGCCGCAACGCGGTCCTGGCCGACGACCGGATCCTCGCGGTCAGGACGGGCTGCTGCCCGCACACCGCGATCCGCGACGACATCTCGGCCAACCTCGACGCCGTCGAGGAGCTGGAGCACCGGTTCGAGGACCTGGAGCTGGTCATCGTGGAGAGCGGCGGCGACAACCTGACCGCGACCTTCTCCCAGGGCCTGGTCGACCGGCAGATCTTCGTCCTGGACGTCTCCGGCGGCGACAAGGTCCCCCGCAAGGGCGGCCCGGGGGTCACGAGCAGCGATCTGCTGGTCATCAACAAGACCGATCTCGCGCCGATGGTCGGCGCCGACCTCGGCGTGATGGACCGCGACTCCGCCAAGGTCCGCGAGGGGCGTCCGGTGGTGTTCAGCTCGGTCCGCGAGGAGCCGGAGGTCCCGAAGATCGCCGACTGGGTGCGCGGTCTCGTCCACGAGTTCCAGCACCACTGATGACGGTGGCGGACACGCGGGTCTTCACCGCGCACGCGGCCGTCACGGCGGAGCCGGGGCCCCACGGGCGGACCCGGCTCACCCGGCTGCGCTCGGACGGCCCCATCGCCCTGCGCGAGACCCCGGACGGCCTGTACATCGTCGGGGCGGGGGCCGGGCCGCTCGGCGGGGACAGGCTGCGGCTCGACATCGTCGTCGGGGCGGGGGCGTCGCTGCGGATCCGGTCCGTCGCGGCGGCCCTGGCCCTGCCCGGCACGGCCGGGGAGGAGTCCCTCTTCACGATCGACGCCCGGGTGCGGGGGCATCTCGACTTCGCCCCGGAGCCGACGGTCGCGGCGCGCGGGTGCCTGCACCGGGCGGTCAGCGAGGTGCGGCTCGGCCCGGACGCGACCCTGCGCTGGTCGGAGGAGCTGGTGCTCGGCCGGTACGGGGAGGAGCCGGGACGCCATGTCAGCCGTCTCGACGTCACCCGCGGGGACCGGCCGGTGCTCCGGCACGAGCTGCGGCTGGACGGCTCGGCTCGGAGCAGGGCGGTGCTGGGCGACGCCAGGGCCGCGGGGGCGGTCGTGCGGATCGGACCGGGGCTGACCGGCACGGCCCTCGGCGGGGAGGGCTTCGGCGTCATGCCGCTCGCGGCGGAAGGGGTGCTGGTCACCGCGCTGGCGGCCGATTCGGCGGAACTGCGGCGGCGACTGGAAAAGGGCGAACAGGTACTGACCGGTCAGTAACAGCGACCCGACCGATACCAAGATTGTAAACCTTCTTTTCCGTTCTAGTTTGCCCTAGATTGTGCGCTAGCACACATTTCTGATCCTCATTTTGGCGCGCAAGGTGGACCCGCTATGTCCGACGTCGTCCTCGACGGTGTGAGCAAGTTCTACACTCCCGACCACTGCGTCGTGGACAATATGCGGCTGCACATCCGGGACGGTGAAGTATTCGTCCTCCTGGGCCCGTCCGGCTGCGGAAAATCCACCGTCCTCCGGATGATCGCGGGCCTGGAGGAGATCAGCTCGGGCGACCTGTGGCTCGGCGGACGGCACGCCAACGACCTCGCCCCCCGCGACCGCGACGTGGCGATGATCTTCCAGAGCGGCGCGCTCTACCCGCACTTCAGCGTCCGCGACAACATCAGCTTCCCGCTGAAGCTCTCCAAGGAGAACCCCGAGGAGACCTACGGCAAGGTCACCGAGATGGCCCGCGCCCTCGGCCTCGACACCATGCTCAGCCGCAGGCCCGGCACCCTGTCCGGCGGCCAGCGGCAGCGCGTCGCGATGGGCCGGGCCATGGTCCGCGACCCCCAGGTCTTCCTCATGGACGAGCCGTTGTCCTCCCTCGACGCCGCGCTGCGCACCGAGCTGCGCATGGAGATCGGCGGCATGGTCCGCAGCCTGCGCGCCACCACGATCTACGTCACCCACGACCAGGTCGAGGCGCTCACCCTCGCCGACCGCATCGGCATCATGCGCGACGGCGTCCTGCAGGACCTGGGCACGCCCCAGCAGGTCTACGACGACCCCGCGACGGTCTTCACCGCCAGCTTCCTCAGCTCCCCCCAGATCAACCTGCTCGGCGGCACCGCGTGGGCCGTCCAGGGCGAGGGCGTCGTCATCCAGCTCGGCGACCAGCAGATCGTCCTGCCGTGGACCGACCCCCGGGCGGGCTCGTTCATCCCGCTGCACGGCGGGCCGGTCATCGTCGGCCTGCGCCCCGACGCCCTGCACGCCGTGACGGCCCCCGACGGGCGTCCCGTCCTCACCGCCAAGCTCCGCACGGCGGAGTTCCACGGCCACGAGTGGATGGCCTTCGCCCAGGCCAACATCCCGGGCATCGACGTCGACACGGTCGGCCGCAGCACCCGCACCCGCCCGCGCCCGGCCGCCGCCGAGTCCAGGACGGGCCTCGGCCTGCGCGAGCGCTTCCTGCGCCGCACGCCGGAGGCACCGGCCGAGGAGGCGGCCAAGCCCGGCGCCCGCCGCCGCACCGACCTGCTCTTCCGCGCCGGCCACGCCCGGGGCATGTCCCGCGGGGCCGACGTCCATCTGGCCGTCGACCTCGACCGCGCCCTCTTCTTCGGCCCCGACGGCCGCCGCGTCGACCAGGTCCGCCGTTAGGACGGGTGCCGGGTCCGGAGTCAGCCGGGCAGGAGTTCCGCGAGGGGGGTCTTCGGGTCGGCCAGGCGGGTCCGGTCGACCGGGACCTGCGCGCGGATGAGCGCCTGGAGGTCCTGGGTGACGTCCCAGACGTTGACGTTCATCCCGGCGACCACGCGGCCCGCGCGCAGCCAGAAGGCCAGGTACTCGCCGCCGGCGGGGTCGCCGCGGTAGACGATCCGGTCGTAGCAGCCGGGCTCGGCGAAGCCGGAGAACTCCATGCCCAGGTCGTACTGGTCGGAGTAGAAGTAGGGCACCCGGTCGTAGGCGACCTCGCGGCCCAGCATGGAGCGGGCGGCGGCCGGGCCGCTGTGCAGGGCGTTCGCCCAGTGTTCGGTGCGGATGTGCCGCTGGTAGAGGGGATGGTGGGCGTTGGCGACGTCGCCCGCGGCGAAGATGTCGGGATCGCTCGTGCGCAGCGACTCGTCGACGACCACGCCGTTGTCGACCTTCAGTCCCGCGGCCTTCGCCAGGCCGGTGCCGGGGGCGACGCCGACCGCGACGACGACGAGGTCGGCGGGGAGCTCTGCGCCGCGCGAGGTCGTCACGTGGTCGACCGAGCCGGTGCCGCGGACGGCGAACAGCCCGTCCTCGAAGACGAACTCGACGCCCTTGCGCCGGTGCAGGGCGGCGAAGTGCGCGCCGACCTCCGCGCCGAGCGGGACGTGCAGCGGGGTCGACTCGACGTCGACGACCGTGACGCGGTTGCCGTACTCGCGGGCGGCGGCCGCGGTCTCGAGGCCGATCCAGCCGGCGCCGACGACGACCACGTGCCGGTCGCCCTCGCGCAGCTGCTCGCGCAGGGCGAGGGAGTCGCCGAGGGTGCGCAGCGTGTGGACGCCCGGCAGCGACGCCCCGGGGACGCGCAGCCTGCGCGGCGCGGCACCGGTCGCGAGCAGGAGCCGGTCGTAGCGCAGCTCGCTGCCGTCCGACAGCCGGGTCCGTCTCCGGTCGCGGTCGATCGACAGGACCGTGGTGCCGGTCAGCAGGGTGATGTCGTGGTCGCGGTAGAACGCCTCCTCGTGGACGTACACCGAGTCGGCCGGCTCCCGGTTCAGCAGGACGCTCTTCGACAGCGCGGGCCGCTCGTACGGGCGCTCGGTCTCGCTGCCGACGAGCAGGACGTTCCCCTCGAAACCCTCCTCGCGCAGCGTCTGCGCGGCCTTCGCACCGGCCAGGCCGGCACCGGCGATCACATAGGACTCGAGCGCGGGCATGGGACCTCCTCGTCCGGGAAAACCTCAGTTCATATGAACAGCCGGAGGAGTAACTGTCCACCTACCCAGCGAGACGGGCGTGGAGGGAGAGGGCGGAGGTGTCGGTGAGAGAAGCGACCTGGTCGACGACGACCCTGAGCCTCGCCGAATCATCGGCCGCGTCGGCGTAAGCCCAGCGGAAGAGGGGGTCGAGGGTGTCGGGCGCCCCCGCCGCGATGGCCTCCGCGAGTTCGGCGATCACGTCGCGCTGGTGGGCCCGGGTCTCGGAGTAGGAGGTCCACACGTAGTGCGCGGTGATCGCCTTGAGCAGGCCGACCTCCAGCCGGACGTGCCGCGGCACGATCAGGTCGGCGGCGTACCTGGTCAGCCGGCCGGGCCCGTGGGCCTCGCGGGTCGCCTGCTCGGCGGCCATGCAGAACCGGCCGATCAGCCAGCTCGTCAGGTCCTTCAGCGACGCGTAGCCGGACGCGGTGAGGTCGAGGGTGCGCGGCCAGAACGGCTGGCTCCGCAGGGCCGCGAAGCACTCCTCCAGCTCGGGGACCTCGGCGTCGCAGTACATCTTGGCCGCGGTCGCCGCGACCTCCCTGGCCGCCGCGGGATCCGACAGCAGCGGCAGCCGGACCGCGCCGGAGACCAGCGCGTCCTCCAGGTCGTGCACGGAGTAGGCGACGTCGTCGGACCAGTCCATGACCTGGGCCTCGAAGCAGGTCCGGTTCTCCGGAGCCTCCTCGCGGGCCCACAGCGCGACCTCGAGGTCGTCGTCGTAGACGCCGTACTTGCGCGGATTCTCCTGCTTGCGCCACGGGTACTTCATGGTCGCGTCGAGGGTCGCGCGGGTCAGGTTCAGCCCGACGCTGCGGCCGTCGGCGGCGAAGGACTTGTACTCCAGCCGGGTCAGCAGCCGCAGGCTCTGGGCGTTGCCCTCGAACCCGCCGCACGCCTGCGCGAAGTCGTCGAGCGCCTTCTCGCCGTTGTGGCCGAACGGCGGATGCCCCAGGTCGTGGGCGAGGCAGGCCGTCTCGACGAGGTCGGGGTCGCAGCCGAGGACCTTGCCGAGCTCGCGCCCGACCTGGCCGCACTCGAGCGAGTGGGTGAGCCTGGTGCGCAGGAAGTCGTGGGCACCGGGATCGGCGACCTGGGTCTTGGCGGCCAGCCTCCGCAGCGCCGCGCTGTGCAGGACGCGGGCGCGGTCCCGCTCGAACGCCGTGCGGTCGCGCCGCTTCGGCGGTTCGGGGGCCCAACGCTGGATGTCACGCGAGGTGTAGCCGTTCATCTCCTGATGGTAGAGCGA
This sequence comes from Actinocorallia longicatena, assembly GCF_039534125.1. Lineage (NCBI taxonomy): Bacteria > Bacillati > Actinomycetota > Actinomycetes > Streptosporangiales > Thermomonosporaceae > Actinocorallia > Actinocorallia longicatena. Next base: position 23,194 of record NZ_BAAAUV010000032.1, read on the forward strand.
CAAGGTGACATCCGCGTTTACATCTTGCCTCGGGAGCGTCCCAGCAGGACGTAGTACAGGTAGCCGCCGGTCTCGCGGACGATCGAGCTGAACTGGGTGTCGCGGGTCTGGACGCTCGGCCCGGACCGGGTCGGCGAGGACACGGCCCTGATCCCGTTGTCGGAGGCCATCTTGTCCGAGCGCAGGCTGTGCCACGGGTCGGTCACCACGACCCCGGTCTTCCAGCCCTTCGCCCTGTACTCCCTGCCCACCGCCACCATGCTCGTCAGGGTGTCGCTGCCGGTCTCCAGGGCGATGAGGCTGCCCGCGGGGACCTTGTGGTCGGCGTTCATCAGGTACACCTTGCCCGAGGCCGCCTCGGTGGTCCTGTCGCCCATCTGCTTGCCGCCCACGGTGATGATGACCGGGGCGACGCCCTCCTTGTAGAGCTCGTAGGCGTGCTCGAGGCGCGCCTTGAGGTAGGGGGAGGGCTTGCCGTCGTACTGGGCCGCGCCCAGGACGATGATCGCGTCGGACTTCGGATGGTGGTCCTGCCTGGCCTCGTACCAGACCCGGAAGCCGACCGTCAGGGGGGTCAGCACCGCGATCGCGACCACGACGAAGAGCGCGCGCCCCAGCCACGACAGGAACCGGGGCCGCCGCCGTGCGCGCCTGCGCCCGGCGGCGGGTTCGGGAGTGCTCTCTTCGGCTTCTTCGTCCACGTCCACGTCCATCGCCATCTCGGTACCCACATTAGGTCAGATGACGGAGGACGACGGCGGGTTCGGGGGTCAGCGGCTGTCGCTGCCCGCCGTCTCCACCGCGGCACGGCCCGCCTCGAGGCGGGCCACGGGTACCCGGAAGGGCGAGCAGGACACGTAGTCGAGCCCGACCTCGTGGAAGAAGTGGACCGAGTCGGGGTCGCCGCCGTGCTCGCCGCAGACGCCGAGCTTGATCCCCGGACGGGTCCTGCGGCCCTCCTCGACGGCGATCCTCACCAGCCGGCCGACGCCGTCGCGGTCGAGGGTCTCGAACGGGGAGACGCCGAAGATGCCGAGGTCGAGGTAGCGGCTGAAGAACGCGGCCTCGACGTCGTCGCGGGAGAAGCCCCAGGTCGTCTGGGTGAGGTCGTTGGTGCCGAAGGAGAAGAACTCGGCGGCCTCGGCGATCTGGCCGGCCGTCAGCGCGGCGCGCGGCAGCTCGATCATCGTGCCGATGAGGGTCCGGGCGGTCCCTGCGACCGAGGCGAGAACGGACTCGGCCTCCTCGCGGGCGTGTTCCAGCTCCTGGATCGACCCGACGAGCGGGATCATGATCTCCGGCCGCGGGTCTCCGCCCGCGGCGAGCCGGTCGGCCGCCGCCTCGGCGATGGCCCGCACCTGCATCGCGAATAGGCCAGGAATCACCAAACCCAGCCGCACCCCGCGCAGACCGAGCATAGGGTTCTGTTCGTGCAGCCGGTGCACGCATTCGAGCAGGCGCCTGTCCTTCGCCGACGCCGCGTCGCCGGCGAGCGCCACCTTCACCGACAGTTCGGTCAGATCCGGGAGGAATTCGTGCAGGGGCGGGTCGATGAGCCGGATCGTGACCGGCAGCCCGTCCATCTCCTCCAGGATGCCGCGGAAGTCCTCGCGCTGGAGCGGTTCGAGGGCGTCGAGGGCCGCCTCGCGGTCGGCCGCCGAATCGGCGAGGATCAGGTCCTCGATGAGCTGGCGGCGGTCGCCGAGGAACATGTGCTCGGTCCGGCACAGCCCGATCCCGTCCGCGCCGAACCGGCGCGCCCGCGCGCTGTCCTCGGGGTTGTCGGCGTTGGCGCGGACCCGGAGCCGGGACGCCCCGTCGGCGTGCTCCATGATCCGGTGGACGGCCCCGACGAGCTCGTCGCCCTGGGCCGGGTCGAGCTCGCCCTCGAAGTACTGGACGACCGGCGAGGCGCTGACCGGGACCTCGCCCAGGTAGACGGCGCCGCTGGTGCCGTCGATCGAGATGACGTCGCCCTCGTTCACCACGACGTCGCCGGCCGTGATCCGCTTGGCCTTCACGTCGACGTCGAGCTCCTCGGCACCGCAGACACAGGTCTTGCCCATGCCGCGGGCGACGACGGCGGCGTGCGAGGTCTTGCCGCCGCGCGAGGTCAGGATGCCCTGGGCGGCGATCATGCCGGTGAGGTCGTCGGGGGTGGTCTCCCTGCGTACCAGGATCACCTTCTCCCCGCGCGCGGCGGCCTCGACGGCGGCGGGCGAGCTGAAGACCGCCTTGCCGACGGCCGCGCCGGGCGAGGCGTTCATGCCCTTGCCGATCCGGTTCTTCGTCGCGGTCTCGTCGAAGCGCGGGAACATGAGCTGGGCGAGCTGGTCGCCGGTCACCCGGTGGACGGCCTCGTCGAGGTCGATCAGGCCCTGGTCGACGAGCTGGATCGCGATGCGGAACGCCGCGCCCGCGGTGCGCTTGCCGACCCGGGTCTGGAGCATCCAGAGCTTTCCGCGCTCGACCGTGAACTCGATGTCGCACAGGTCGCGGTAGTGGTTCTCGAGCTTCTCCATGATCGCGAGCAGCTCGTCGTAGACGGGGCGGTTGAGATCGCCGAGCGCGGCCAGCGGGACCGTGTTGCGGATGCCGGCGACGACGTCCTCGCCCTGGGCGTTCTGCAGGTAGTCACCGTAGACGCCCTGGTGGCCGGAGGCGGGGTCGCGGGTGAAGCAGACGCCGGTGCCGGAGTCCATGCCGAGGTTGCCGAAGACCATCGAGCAGACGTTGACGGCGGTGCCGAGGTCGGAGGGGATGCGCTCCTGGCGGCGGTAGAGGACCGCGCGGTCGGCGTTCCACGAGTCGAAGACCGCCTTGATGGCCAGGTCCATCTGCTCGCGCGGGTCCGAGGGGAAGGCGCGGCCGGCGTGCTCGGCGATCAGGGCCTTGTAGGTGGCGACCAGGGCCTGGAAGTCCGCGGCGTCGAGGTCGAGGTCGTCGTGGGTGCCCTTGCCGTGCTTGAGCTCCTCCAGCGCCTCGTCGAACAGCTCGCCGTCGACGCCCAGGACGGTCTTGCCGAACATCTGGATGAGGCGGCGGTAGGAGTCCCACGCGAAGCGGTCGTTGCCGGCCTGCTTGGCGAGGCCCTCGACCGACTGGTCGTTGAGGCCGATGTTCAGGACCGTGTCCATCATGCCCGGCATGGAGAACTTGGCGCCCGACCGCACGCTGACCAGCAGCGGGTCGTCGCTCTGGCCGAGGCGCTTGCCCATGGTGGCCTCGAGGGCGGCCAGATGGGCCGACACCTCGTCGGTGAGCTCGGCGGGCGGGGAGCCCTCGGTCAGGTAGGTCCGGCACGCCTCCGTGGTGATGGTGAACCCCGGAGGCACAGGAAGCCCGAGATTTGTCATCTCGGAAAGATTCGCACCTTTTCCGCCCAGCAGATCTTTAAGATCTTTGTTGCCTTCTGTGAAGTCGTAAACGAACTTCGGCACGGCCACCAGCTCCTTCCACCCTTTGGTCGGGGACTGTACCTCGTGCCTGTTCCGTGCCCTGACGCACCCTTTGTCCAAAGTATGTTTCCGCTGGTCAAGTGGGCGAACGTGGTCTATTCCAATAGTCCGGTTCCGGAAACTTTGCAGTATTTTCACAGTAGATTGGGGACTGATCATCCGTGAAATCCGGGGATGGTACGTACGAAGGGGGTGAGGCCGTGCGTCGTCGTGGGGCCCTGGGACCTGGCAGTGAGCCGTTCGCTCCGATCGCGGACTTCGGCTTCCTGTCCGACTGCGAGACCACGGCACTGATCGCGCCGTCCGGGAACGTCGAGTGGCTGTGCGTGCCGCGCATCGACTCTCCCAGTGTGTTCGGCTCGATCCTGGACCGGGACGCGGGCTACTTCCGCATCGGCCCGGCCGGCGTGGAGGTGCCCGCCGCGCAGCGCTATATCCCGGGCACGATGGTGCTCGAGACCACCTGGTGGACGCAGGGAGGGTGGCTGGTCGTCACCGACGCCCTGCTCATGGGGCCCTGGCACCATGAGAACGAGCGGTCGGAGTCGCACCGCCGCGCGCCCACCGACTACGACGCCCAGCACGTGCTCCTGCGCACGGTGAAGTGCGTGAACGGGAGCGTCCAGGTCCGCATGGACTGCATGCCGGTGTTCGACTACGGGCGCACGCCCGCCCAGTGGGCCTACACCGGTGACGGCTACCAGTCGGCGGTCGCCGCGGGCGCCGGCCAGCGGATCGACGTCCACAGCGACATGAACATCGGCTTCGAGGGGTCCCTGGCCACGAGCCGGACCCTGCTGAAGGAGGGCGAGTCGCGGTTCGTCGCGCTGTCGTGGAGCTCCCACGGCGCGCCGACCACCATGCCCGAGGCCGCCGAGCAGCTGCGCTGGACCGTCCATCACTGGCAGCACTGGCTGGACCGGGGCGAGTTTCCCGACCACCCGTGGCGGTCCTACCTGCAGCGCAGCGCCCTCACCCTGAAGGGGCTGACCTTCTCCCCCACCGGGGCCGTGGCCGCCGCGGCGACCACGTCGCTGCCGGAGACGGACGGCGGTGACCGCAACTGGGACTACCGCTACACCTGGATCCGCGACAGCACCATGACGCTGTGGGCCTTCTACACCCTCGGGTACGACTGGGAGGCCAACGACTTCTTCCACTTCATCACGGACATGGCCGAGCAGTCCGACGGCCATCTTCAGATCATGTACGGCGTCGACGGCCGCTCGGAGCTGCCGGAGTCCACGCTCGACCATCTGTCGGGCTACAACAACGCCAAGCCCGTGCGGATCGGCAACGGCGCCTACACCCAGGCGCAGCACGACGTGTGGGGCGCGATCATCGGCTCGGTCTACCTCTTCGTCAAGAAGCGGGACCGGCTCGACGACCGGCTGTGGAAGATCGTCGTCACCCAGGTGGAGGAGGCGCTCGTCCACTGGAAGCGTCCCGACTGCGGGATGTGGGAGGTCAGGGGCGAACCCCAGCACTTCACCTCCTCGAAGATCTTCTGCTGGCTGGCCGCCGACCGCGGCGCCCGGCTGGCCAGGCTCCGCGGCGCCGACGAGGCCGACCGGGCCGTGCTGTGGCAGAAGGCCGCGGACGAGATGAAGGACGACATCCTCGCCAACGCCCTCGACGAGCGCGGCGTCTTCACCGCCCACTACGGCACCAAGGCCCTGGACGCCTCGGTCCTGCTGATCCCGCTGCTGGGCTTCCTGCCGCCGGACGACCCGCGGGTCCGCGACACCGTCCTGGCCATCGCCGAGGAGCTCACAGAGGACGATCTGGTCCTGCGCTACCGCGCCGCCGAGACCGACGACGGGTTCTCCTCCGAGGAGGGCACGTTCACGATCTGCTCCTTCTGGCTGGTCTCCGCCCTGGTGACCATCGGGGAGGTGGAGCGCGCCAAGACCCTCTGCCACAAGCTGCTGTCCTACGCGAGCCAGCTCCACCTGTACGCCGAGGAGATCGACGCGCACACCGGACGCCACCTGGGCAACTTCCCCCAGGCGTTCACCCATCTGGCGCTCATCAACGCCGTCATGCAGGTGATCGGGATCGAGCGCGGACAGCGCCTCTTCCCCTTCAGCTGATCACTTGGACCGGTCCGGCCGCCCCGATCGGGCCGTCAGGGCCGGTGTTGGGTCAGGGCCGGTGGGTCGGCTCCCAGCCACGACGCGGGTCACGGGTGGCCTGGCCCGCGCCCCGGCTCCGGTAGACCACGGCGGAGCGGAACGGGTACCCGACCGGCGCCGCGAAGGCGTGGACCAGCCGGGTGAAGGGGAACAGGGCGAACAGCCCGAACGCCACCAGAATGTGGATCTTGAACAGCAGCGGGACGCCGGTCATGAGGTCGGCGTCCGGCCGCAGCAGGAAGATGCCGCGAAACCACGGCGAAATGGTCTGCCGGTAGTCGTAACCGCCGAGGATCCCGTTCTCGACCAGGGTCGCCAGCAGGCCGAACGCGATCGCGCCGCCGAGGAAGACGTACATCAGCTTGTCGTTGCGCGTCGTCGCGGAGAAGACGGGCCCGCTGGTGCGGCGCCGGTAGATCAGCAGGACGATCCCGGCGAGCGTCGCGATCCCGGCCAGCGCGCCGGAGACCAGCGACACCCAGTGGTAGAAGGTCTCCGAGACGCCGATCGCCTCGGTCCAGCTCTCGGGGATCAGCAGGCCCATCACATGGCCGAGGATCACGAAGATCAGCCCGAAGTGGAACAGCGGCGAGGCCACCCGCAGCAGCCGCGCCTCGTACAGCTGGGAGGAGCGGGTCGTCCAGCCGAAGCGGTCGTAGCGGTAGCGCCAGATCGTCCCGCCGATCACGATGACCAGCACGACGTACGGCAGGACCGTCCAGAGCAGAAGGTTCACGGGGTGCTCCTTGTCGGGAGGAGGTTCCGTGTCGTGCGGAGGTTCGGCGTTCCGAAGGGTTCGAGGCCCACCTGTTCGGCGGCCGGGCCCTGGCGGGCCAGCCGCAGCGCCTCGGCCCTGTCGCGGGGCGAGGCTCCGGGCAGGGTCGCGCAGACGGTCTCCAGGACGCCGGCGTAGGGCGAGCCCCGGTCGGTGAGCGCCAGCCGCAGCAGCTCCAGGCCCGCGCGGTGCTCGGCGAGCAGGCCGGGCGAGCCGGTCGTGGCCGAGAACTCCAGGACGACCGGCAGGAAGTCGGGCAGCTCACCGGTCGCGCCCTCGTAGCCGTCCGTACGGTAGCGGGCCTTCAGCGCGGCCAGCGAGGCGCCCCGGTTGCGGGTGTCGCCGTCCCGGTAGAACGTCAGGTAGAGGCAGCAGCGCCGGCGCAGGTCGAAGGTCTCGACATAGTGCCGTTCCAGGTCGGCCCGCGCGGTGGTGTCGAGGTGGGCGAGGAAGGCGGTGAAGCGGCCGGGGACGGCCTCGCGCAGCAGGGCGCGGCGGTCGTACAGCTCGTCGCTCGGGTAGGCCAGCAGCAACGAGGCCGCCTGCCAGACGGCGCGGCTCATTCGGCGTCCTTTCCGGGGAACAGTCCCTGGGGTCTGCCCTTGCCGTCCCAGTTGAGGAGGTTGACCCGGCCCCTGCGGTCCTCGGGGTCGGTGAGCGCGCCGGTGCTCTGGCGCTCCTTCAGGGCGTGGAAGGTCTCGACGGAGGCGGGCATGGGCCGCCCGGACGCCTCGCCGAAGGGCCCGTCCGCTCCCCCGGCCGCGTAGTCGACCGAGCAGGCCGTCTCCTCGAGCTGCGCGGCCTCCCGCGCGGCCTGGGTCGGGATGACGTACCGCTCCTCGTACTTGGCGATCGCCAGCAGCCGGTACAGGGCCTCGAGCCCGGTGGCGTCCATGCCGACCGACTCCGCGATGGACGGGTCGGGCTCCTCGCCGAGGTTGGCGCGGCGCATGTGCGAGCGCATCGCCGACAGCTTGCGCAGCACGCCGGTGACCACGGTGGTGTCGCCGGCGGTGAACAGCTCGGCGAGGTATTCCACCGGGATCCGCAGCGCGTCGATCGCGCCGAAGAGGTTCCCGGCGTCCTCGCCGTCGTGACCGCTGTCGCGCAGCGCCTCGACCACCGGGGACAGCGGCGGGATGTACCAGACCATCGGCATCGTCCGGTACTCCGGATGCAGCGGCAGCGCCACCCGGTGCTCGCTGATGAGGGCCCGAACGGGCGAGCGGCGGGCGGCCTCCAGCCACGGCTCGGGGATGCCGTCGCGGCGGGCCGCGGCGATGACCTCCGGGTCGGACGGGTCGAGCAGCAGGTCGAGCTGGGCCCGGTAGAGCGCCTGGTCGTCCTCGACGGACGCCGCCTCCAGGACCCTGTCGGCGTCGTACAGCAGCACCCCGAGGTAGCGCAGCCGGCCCACGCACGTCTCGGAGCAGACGGTCGGCAGCCCGACCTCGATCCGCGGGTAGCAGAGCGTGCACTTCTCGGCCTTGCCGGTCTTGTGGTTGAAGTAGATCTTCTTGTACGGGCAGCCGGTGACGCACATCCGCCAGCCCCGGCACTTGTCCTGGTCGACCAGGACGATCCCGTCCTCCTCGCGCTTGTAGATCGCCCCCGACGGGCAGGACGCCCCGCACGCCGGGTTGAGGCAGTGCTCGCAGATCCGCGGCAGGTAGAACATGAAGGCGTTCTCGAAGTCGAGCCGCACCCTGCCGGAGATCCTCTCCACCACCGGGTCCTGCGCCGCGAGCTCGGGGCCGCCCGCGAGGTCGTCGTCCCAGTTGGCGCTCCACTCGACCTTCGTGGGCTCGCCCGTGATGAGCGAGAAGGGCCGGGCGACGGGGATGTTCTCCGACAGCGGCGCGGTGGTGAGGGTCTCGTAGTCGTAGGTCCAGGGCTCGTAGTAGTCCTTGATCGACGGCATGAGCGGGTTGGCGAAGATCGTGACCAGCTTGCGGAAGCGGCCGCCCGCGCGGAGCGTCAGGCCGCCGCGCCGGTTCAGCTTCCAGCCGCCCTTCCAGACGTCCTGGTCCTCGTGCCGCCGGGGATAGCCCTGTCCCGGACGGGTCTCGACGTTGTTGAACCACGCGTACTCGACACCGCTCCGGTTGGTCCAGGCCTGCTTGCAGGTGACCGAGCAGGTGTGGCAGCCGATGCACTTGTCGAGATTCATGACCATGGCGAGCTGGGACATCACGCGCATCAGTACGTCACCTCCTGGGAGCGGCGGCGGATCAGGGTGATCTCGTCGCGCTGGTTGCCGGTCGGACCGAGGTAGTTGAAGCCGAAGGAGAGCTGGGCGTAGCCGCCGATGAGGTGGGTCGGCTTCACCAGCAGCCGGGTCAGCGAGTTGTGGATGCCGCTGCGCTTCCCGTCGGCCTCGGTGAGCGGGGCGTCGATGACGCGTTCCTGGGCGTGGTGGTAGTAGACCGTCCCGGCGGGCATCCGGTGGGAGACCACCGCCCGCGCCGAGACCACGCCGTTGCGGTTGACCATCTCGACCCAGTCGTTGTCGGCCGCGCCGATCCTGGCGGCGTCCTCGGTGCTGATCCAGACCGTGGGACCGCCGCGCGAGAGCGTCAGCATGAACAGGTTGTCCTGGTACTCGGAGTGGATGGACCACTTGGAGTGCGGGGTGAGGTAGCGCACGGTGATGGCGGCCGCGCCGTCGCCGTCGGGCTCGCCGAACAGCCGGTGCAGGTCGAGCGGCGGCCGGAACACCGGGAGCTGCTCGCCGAGCTCGGCCATCCAGGCGTGGTCGAGGAAGAAGTGCATCCGCCCGGTGAGGGTGTGCCAGGGCTTGTCGTGCTCGAGGTTGATCGTGAACGGCGAGTAGCGCCGGTCGGGCGCCTCCTTGCCCGACCACTCGGGCGAGGCGCCGACCGGGACGGGCCTGGCCTGGGTGTCGGAGAAGGTGATCCGGCGCTCCTCCCCCGCCGTAGCCAGGTGCTCGAAGGAGGTGCCGGTGCGCTCGCCGAGCTGGGCGAACCCCTGCGCGGCGAGCCGTCCGTTGGTGGTGCCCGACAGGGCGAGGATCGCCTCGCACCACTTGACGTCGGTGTCGAGCAGCGGGCGTCCGCCGGCCGTGACGCCGTTGCGCCCGGCCAGCCAGCCGATCTCCTTGTCGGGCTTGAACGCCAGCCCCTTGACGGGAAGCCCGGCCTTCTCCGCGAGCGGCCCGAGCGCGGCCATCCGCTCGGCGACGGCCGGGTAGTCCCGTTCGACGACCACGAATCCGGGACGGGTCGCGCCCGTCTCACCGAACGGCTGCCCGAGCTCGGCCGGGGTGTCGTGGCCGAGCGGCACCGGTACGAGGTCCCTGCGGACCCCCAGGCGGTCCGCGGCGAGGGCGCTGAAGGCCTTCGCGATGTCCTGGAAGGCGGTGAAGTCGGTGCGCGCCTCCCACGGCGGGTCGATCGCCGGGGTGAAGGCATGGACGAACGGGTGCATGTCGGTCGAGGACAGGTCGTGTTTCTCGTACCAGGTCGCGGCGGGCAGCACGATGTCGGAGAACAGGGTGGTGGAGGTCATCCGGAAGTCGAGCGAGACCAGCAGGTCGAGCTTGCCCGACGGCGTCTCCTCCCGCCATTCCACCTCGGCCGGGCGGCGATCGGGCGGGGTCTCGGTGGCGCGCAGGCTCGCGTCGGTGCCGAGCAGGTGCTTCAGGAAGTACTCGTTGCCCTTGCCGGACGAGCCGAGCAGATTGGCCCGCCAGACGGTGAGGACGCGCGGCCAGTTCTCCGGGGCGTCGGGGTCGTCGGCGGCGTGCCTCAGCGTCCCGTCGGCCAGCCGGCCGGCGACGTAGCCCGCCGGGTCGTCGCCCGCCTCGTCGGCCAGGTCGAGCGGGTTGCGGTCGAAGAAGGGGAAGAACGGCTGCCAGCCGGCCCGCGCCGACTCCGCGACGAGGTCGGCGGTGTGCCTCCCGGTGAACAGCCCCCTGGCCAGCGGCGAGGCCAGAGCGTCGGCCTGGTAGCCGTCGTAGCGCCACTGCCCGGTGTGCAGGTACCAGTAGGAGGTCCCGGGCATCTGCCGGGCGGGCCGCGACCAGTCGAGCCCGTTGGCGAGCTGGGCCCAGCCGGTGTAGGGCCGGACCTTCTCCTGGCCGACGTAGTGCGCCCAGCCGCCGCCGTTGACGCCCTGGCAGCCGGTGAACATCAGCAGCGCCAGGAACGAGCGGTAGGTGGCGTCGGCGTGGAACCAGTGGTTGGTCCCGGCGCCCAGCAGGATCATGCAGCGGCCGCCGGACTTCTCGGCGGTCTCGGCGAACTCGCGGGCGATCCTGGTGCAGGTCGCGGCGGGGACCGAGGTGATCTGCTCCTGCCACGCGGGGGTGCAGGGCGTCCCGGCGTCGTCGTAGGAGGACGGCCACTCACCGGGCAGCCCCGCGCGCTCGACGCCGTACTGGGCGAGGACCAGGTCGAAGACGGTGGTGACGAGCCTGCCGCCGACCTCCCGGGCGGGCACTCCCCTGCGCAGGACGTCGCCGGAGCCGTCGGGGGCGTCGAAGCGGGGCAGCAGGATCTCGGCGGGCGTCCCGTCGCCGAGCAGGGTCAGGCGCGGCTCGACCTCGCCGAGGTCCAGGTTCCAGCGGCCCTTGCCGGAGTCGTTCCAGCGGAAGCCCGCCGAGCCGTTGGGGACGACCGGGGCGCCGTCGGCGTCGAGCAGGACGGTCTTCCACTGCGCCCCCTCCCCCGTGTCGCCGAGGTCGGCGGAGGTGAGGAAGCGGCCCGGCACCAGCGTGCCGTCCTCCCGGCGGTCGAGGGTGACCAGGAACGGCAGGTCGGTGTAGCGGCGCACGTAGCGGGCGAAGGCCGGGACCTGCCGGTCGACCAGGAACTCGCGCAGGATCACGTGGCCCATGGCCATGCCGAGGGCGCCGTCCGTACCGGGCCGCGGGGCGAGCCACTCGTCGGCGAACTTGGTGGCGTCGGAGTAGTCCGGCGACATCACGACGACCTTCTGGCCCCGGTAGCGGGCCTCGGCCATCCAGTGGGCGTCCGGGGTGCGCGTCACCGGGACGTTGGAGCCCCACAGCATCAGGTAGGCGGCGTCCCACCAGTCGGCGGACTCCGGGACGTCGGTCTGGTCGCCGAACACCTGCGGGGAGGCCACGGGCAGGTCGGCGTACCAGTCGTAGAAGGAGAGCATCGCGCCGCCGAGCAGCGACACGAACCGGGCGCCCGCCGCGTGCGACACCATCGACATCGCCGGGATCGGCGAGAAGCCCGCGATCCGGTCGGGCCCGTGCTCGGCGATCGTGTGAACGTGGGCGGCGGCGATCATCTCCACGGCCTCGTCCCAGCCGATCCTGACCAGCCCGCCCCTGCCCCTGACGCTCTGGTAGGCGCGGCGCGCCTCCGGATCGCCCGTCACGGCGGCCCAGGCGGCGACCGGGTCTCCGCCGAGCCGCGCCTTCGCCTCCCGGTACCGCTCCACCAGGACGCCCCGCGCGTAGGGGTAGCGGACCCGGGTCGGCGAGTAGGTGTACCAGGAGAACGCCGCCCCGCGCGGGCAGCCGCGCGGCTCGTACTCCGGCCGGTCCGGCCCGACGCTCGGATAGTCCGTCTCCTGGGTCTCCCAGGTGATCACACCGTCCTTGACGTAGACCTTCCAGGAGCAGGAGCCGGTGCAGTTGACCCCGTGGGTCGATCGGACGACCTTGTCGTGGCTCCACCGGTCCCGGTAGAAGGCGTCGCCCTCGCGGCCCCCCTTCAGGAAGACCTGGTGCAGGTCGCGCGAGGTCTCGGTGCGCTTCAGGAAGCGCCCGGTGCGCAGCAGTGCCTGCTCGGCGGCGGACTCCATGGTCTCCTCCTCGGACGGCGAACGATAGAGAACATGCCCCGGAGGGTAGGAGTTTGATCACACTGAGTAGCGGGAGTTGTCCATGGAAGCCACAGCAGAGCTCAAAGCCGGGCAGAGCAGGAACCTCGCGCTCGCCACCTGGACGTTCGCGATCAACTTCTGGGCGTGGAACCTGATCGGGCCGCTGTCGGCGACCTACTCCAAGGATCTGGACCTGTCGGCGTCCCAGGCGGCGATGCTGGTGGCCATCCCGGTCCTGGTCGGCTCCCTCGGGCGGATCCCCGTCGGTGCGCTCACCGACCGCTACGGCGGCCGGATCATGTTCGCCGTGGTCAGTTTCCTGACGATCGTCCCGGTGGTCTTCGTGGGCTTCGCGGACTCCTATCCCGCCCTGCTCGTCGGCGGATTCGTGCTGGGCGTCGGCGGCACGGCCTTCGCGGTCGGGGTGCCGTTCTGCAACGCCTGGTACGACAAGCCCCGGCGCGGGTTCGCCACCGGAGTGTTCGGCGCGGGCATGGGCGGCACCGCGCTCTCGGCGTTCTTCACGCCCCGCCTGGCGGAGTCGATCGGGCGGGCCCAGACCCATCTGGTGATCGCGGCACTGCTGGCCGCGACCGGTGTCCTGATGCTCGTGGCCTCGCGGAACTCTCCGCTGTGGAAGGCCTCGAAGGAGAAGGTGCTGCCCCGGCTGATGGAGGTCGGGAGGATGCCCATCACCTGGAAGACGGCCTTCCTCTACGCGGTGGCCTTCGGCGGCTTCGTGGCGTTCTCGACCTACCTGCCGACCCTGCTGAAGAACGAGTACGGCTACGACCAGGTCGCGGCCGGGGTCCGGACGGCGGGCTTCTCCCTGGCCGCGGTCATCGGACGGCCGCTCGGCGGCACGCTGGCCGACCGGTTCGGAGCCCGCAGCGTGCTCATGGCCTCCTTCGCCTCGACGGCGCTGCTCGCCCTCGCCATCGGCATGGAACCCTCTCCCGAGCTACCGGCCGGGCTCACCTTCACGCTCATGGCGCTCGCTCTCGGCCTCGGCACGGGCGGGGTGTTCGCCCTCATCGGCAAGGTCGTCGAACCCGAGCGGGTGGGGAGCGTCACGGGGCTGGTCGGGGCGGCCGGCGGTCTCGGCGGCTACTTCCCGCCGCTGGTCATGGGCGCGGTCTACGGCGCGACCGGCTCCTACTTCATCGGCCTGCTGCTGCTGTCGGCCACCGCGCTGGCCGCGCTGCTGTACACCGCGACGGCCTTCCGGGAGCGCCGTCCGGCCGGCCGGCACGAGGCCCCCAGGCCCGCCGGCGGGAAGAGGTCCGAGCGGACCCGGTCCTGACAGGACCCCGACAACACGTCAGATCGGCCTGCCAGGATTACATGAGAAGTTGTCACATTCCGGCCAGGGCCGAAGATTCTGCGGGCATTGACGGCGGTTCGGCGACTCTTTACGTTCAGGGCGGCATCAAAACCGGACGAAGGAGTCGCTGATGCGCCAAACCAGACAGCTCGCCGCCGCGGTGGCCATGGCCGCCACCGCCCTCGCGGTCGGCGCCCCCGCCCACGCGGCGACGACCACCGTCAAGCGCGTCCCCGGCGGGACCGCCTACTCCGGTGCCGTGCAGGCCCTGCTGCTCGGCACCGCCACCGTGTCCACCTCGATCGGCAGCGGAAGCTGCAACAGCTCCACGATGACCGGCTCGGTCAACTCGAACGGGACGGGGCTCTCGATCGCCTCGGCCACGTTCGCCTGGACCCCCTCGCCGCCCGGCCCCGGCTGCCAGGGCTCGACCACCTCCACCGTCACGTCCCAGAACACGCCGTGGACCGGCGGGAACGTCACCTACGCACCCGTCTCCGGCGGCAGGGACGCGACCGTCACCATCGCCAACTTCAGGGTCAAGGCGGTCGTGAACCTGTTCGGCGGGATCACCTGCATCTACGGCGGGACGATCGTCGCCAACGGCTTCAACGGCACCAACCCCGCCCGCCCCGTCCCCGGCAACGGCGAGGCGCAGGCCGGCCTGAGCGGCGCCACCGTCAACAAGATCAGTTCCGGGAGCAGCTTCCTGTGCCCGGGCACCGCCACCGTCAGCGGCACCTACCAGCTCAAGGGCGAGGTCACCGCGGGCTCGGGCGTCTTCAACCAGTCCCTCCAGGTCACCGCCTGACCGTCCCGCCGACCCGACACCGGCCGGATGTGAAGCGGACCCGTCCGCGCCCACCCGACATGGGCGCGGACGGGCCGCCCCTTCAGCTTAGAAGGCGTGCCGCTCGATCTCGCTGACGAGTTCCGGCCAGACGCCGGGAGCGAACATGTGCCCCATCCGCTCGACCAGCACGTACCGCGCCCCGGGGATCTTCCGCGCCAGCGCGGCTCCCCCCGCGGGCCTGATCAGGGGGTCCTCCGCCCCGCTGATGACGAGGGTCGGCTGGGCGATGGCGCCGATCCCGCCCGCCGGGAGCTTCTCGCCGCGGCCGGCCGCGAGCTGGCGGGCCCGCGCGTCCGGGTCGGGCGTCCTGCGCCGCACCGCCTCCTCGGCGATCTCGCGCAGCCAGTCCTCGTCGAAGGGCAGGCTCCTGGCCCCGGTGAGCCGGGTGATGTCCATGAGCATCCGGACCTTCTCCGCCGGGGAGTCCCCGTACCGCTTGAAGATCAGCTTGAGCGGCCCGGGCAGGCGGACGTAGCGGAACATCCCGAAGTCGGTGCCGACCATCGGGATCGCCGACATGAGGATCAGCGACCGCACCCGCCCGGGGTACTTCAGCGCCGCGAACTGCGCCAGCCCACCGCCCATCGACAGCCCGCACAGGTGCGCCGACTCCCAGCCCAGGGCGTCCTGGACGGCCACCAGGTCGTCGATCATGTCGCCGCCGGTGTAGGCCTTCTTCCGCCCGGTGAAGTGGGTGGACAGGCCCGCGTCCCGGTGGTCGTACCTGACGACCTGGAATCCGGCTGCGACCAGGGCCTCGCAGAACCCGTCGGCCCAGCCGACCATCTGCCCGTCGAGCCCGCTGATCAGCATCAGCGGCCGCCCGCCGGGCTTCCCGAACACCTCGTAGGCGATCTCGACGTCTCCGTTGCGCGCGATCCCGCTCTCCACGACCAGCACCTCCACAGGTTTACAATGCACTTGCATGGTATCAAAAAATGCGGTCGCATTGCCAAAAGGAGCGCACGTTGCCCAAGCAGGTCGATCACGACGAACGCCGGCGGACCATCGCTGAGGCGGTCATCGAGCTGGTCACGACCGCCGGCGTCGAGGCCGCCTCCCTCCGCACGGTCGCCGCCGAGGCGGGCGTCTCGATGGGCTCGGTCCAGCACTACTTCAAGACCAAGGACGAGATGCTCCTGTTCGCCCTGGAGCACGGCAACGCCATGCTCGGCCCGCGCGTCCAGCGGCTGCTGGCCGAAGCCGGGCCGCTCTCGCTCCGCGAGACCTACCGCCTGTTCTTCACCCTGCTGCTGCCCTTCGACGAGCAGTCGCGGCGCGGCGCCCGGCTGTGGGCCGCCCTCATCGCCCGCGGCTGCGTCGACGGCCCGACCCACCGGCTGGCCTCGGACGCCTATGCCAACCTGACCGCGTTCGTCCTGCGTGAGCTCGGCAAGGTGGCCGAGGCGAAGGAGATCCCGGCGGATCTCGACCTGCCGCAGGCCGCCCGGCACCTCGTCAGCGTCGTCGAGGGACTGCGCTGGCCGCTGCTGTTCGGCGCTTTCACCCCCGAGCAGGCACTGGCCGTCCTGGACGCCCAGCTCGACCGGATCTTTCTCGGCTGAGCGCCTCGCCCCGGTCATGAGAACGGCCGTCCCGGAGATCCGGGACGGCCGTTTCGAGGCGTGCGGTCTAGCAGCCGATGAGCTGGACGGCGAGGAACTTCTCGACCTGGTCGAGGGCGATGCGCTCCTGCTTCATGGTGTCGCGCTCGCGGATCGTCACGGCATGGTCCTCGAGGGTGTCGAAGTCGACCGTGATGCAGAACGGGGTGCCGATCTCGTCCTGGCGGCGGTAGCGGCGGCCGATGGCGCCCGCGTCGTCGAAGTCGACGTTCCAGTGCTTGCGCAGCGCCGCGGCGAGGTCGCGGGCCTTCGGGCTGAGGTCGGAGTTGCGGGACAGCGGCAGCACCGCGACCTTGACGGGCGCCAGGCGCGGGTCGAGACGCAGCGAGGTCCTGGTCTCCATGACGCCCTTGGCGTTGGGGGCCTGGTCCTCGGTGTAGGCGTCCATGAGGAAGGTGAGCATGGCGCGGTCCACACCGGCCGCGGGCTCGATGACGAACGGGGTGTAGCGCTCGCCGGTCGCCTGGTCGAAGAAGTTGAGCTCCTTGCCGGAGGCGGCCGAGTGGGCCTTCAGGTCGTAGTCGGTGCGGTTGGCGATGCCCTCGAGCTCGCCCCACTCGCTGCCCTGGAAGCCGAAGCGGTACTCGATGTCGACGGTGCGCTTGGAGTAGTGCGAGAGCTTCTCGGCGGCGTGCTCGTAGAAGCGCAGGTTCTCCTCACGGATGCCCAGATCGCGGTACCAGCCCATCCGGTAGTCGATCCAGTACTGGTGCCACTCCTCGTCGGTGCCGGGCTTGACGAAGAACTCCATCTCCATCTGCTCGAACTCGCGGGTCCGGAAGATGAAGTTGCCGGGGGTGATCTCGTTGCGGAACGACTTGCCGATCTGGCCGATGCCGAACGGGACCTTGCGGCGGGCGGCGGTCTCGACGTTGTTGTAGTTGATGAAGATGCCCTGGGCGGTCTCGGGCCGCAGGTAGGCCAGGCCGGAGGCGTCCTCGACCGGGCCGAGGTAGGTCTTGAGCAGGCCGCTGAACTGGCGGGGCTCGGTGAAGGTGCCCTTGTTGCCGCAGTTCGGGCAGTTGAGGTCGGCGAGGCCGTTCTCCGGCTCCTTGCCGTTCTTCTCCTCGAACGCCTCGATGAGGTGGTCGGCGCGGAACCGCTTGTGGCAGCTCTGGCACTCGGTCAGCGGGTCGGTGAAGGTCTCGACATGGCCGCTGGCCTCCCAGACCTCGCGGTTGAGGATGACGCAGGAGTCGAGGCCGACGACGTCGTCGCGGCCCTGCACCATGGACTTCCACCACTGGCGCTTGACGTTGTTCTTCAGCTCGACGCCGAGCGGGCCGTAGTCCCAGCTCGCGCGCAGGCCCCCGTAGATCTCACTGGAGGGGAAGACGATGCCCCGCTTCTGCGAGAGCGAGACGATCTTTTCCATCACATCTGAACGGCGGGCCATGATGTTGTCTCCAGCTGAAACCCCGGTGATTGAACGGGTTTGAGTCTAGGGCACTGGGGTAGGCGACCAACGCGAATAACCCAGCGCGGCGGGTGGCGGACTCTCAGTAGACCAGACCGTCGACCATGTTGCTGTCGACGTTGAGCTTCACTCCGCCGTGTTTCTCGGTGTGTCCGCCACGGTACTGCTTGATGCGCCGGTGCGTGGCCCACCAGGTGTCGGGCAGGTAGGGGCTGCCGGTGGTGCGGGCCTTGCCGTCCCAGTGGGCGAACCAGACGGCGTTCGGCTTCTTGATGCCGGTGGCCCGGCCGAGGTCGCGGATGCCCGATCCCGCGCTGCTGTAGACGCCCGACTTGTACCTGAGTTCGTGCAGCCGCCGGGTCCAGGCGTGCAGGAAGGTCATGACGGCCGTCCGGCAGGCGGTGTCGTCGCTGTCGTAGTTCTCCATGTCGAAGTAGATCGGCTTCTTCCTGGGGATGCCGAAGTACCGGGCCCTGGCGACGGCGTCGCCCGCGGCGGCGCGGCCCTGCTCGGCCGCCTCCTTGGCCTTGAACCTGGTCCGGTAGCCGGTGCAGGGCGCCTGGAGCCCGACGTAGGTGGGGATCAGCCGGTAGCCGTACTGGCGGACGGAGCGGATCCACGAGGCGGACAGGTTGTACTGGGAGCAGCCGCGGGCGGCGCCCCCGATGTAGATGTTGGCGACCGCGTAGGCCTGGCGGAAGGCGCGCATGGTCGACAGCAGCGGCGCGGCGCAGGTGTCGAAGCCGGGCCCTGTGGCCCAGGCCCTGCGCCCGACGGTCCCGGGCTCCTCGGGCGGCGCCGCCTCGGTCCTGCCGGGCCCCGCGGACGCCGCCCGCAGGGTGCTCTCGAGCAGGTCCCTGCGCTCGCCGTAGACCCCGGTGATCCTGACCCCGGCCTCGGGGAGGTCGATCCGCGCCTCCCCCGAGGGGCCGTCCTCGATCCGCAGCGACGACAGCCGCCGCCGGGCCGCCGCCCGCCGCCGCCCGCCGTCGCTCGCGATCGGCGTCAGCTGGACGGCCTCGGTCCTGCCGACGATCCGCGCGGGACAGTCCTGCTCCCCCCGCGGGACGCCCACGTAGATGGCGTGCTCGTCGAACCGCACACAGCGGGTGGGTTCGGCCGCCAGGTCGTAGACGCGCCAGCCGGCCGGTACCGGCAGCTCGAGCCCGCCGTAGGTGACCGTGGGCCGTTCGTGCACCCGCGCCGAGGCCGCCGCCTGAAGATCGGGCGCCAGGACCGCGAGCCCCAGGAGACCGATGGACAACGCCGCGCAGCGCATGCTCTACCCCCGTGTCGATGACGCCTTGATCACCGGACACGCCGAGGGGGAAACGACGGCAGATCGATCCTTCACCCGGGCTTGACGACCTCGTAGGCACCGGCTTCGTCGATCGCGAGCGTCGAGAGGGGGATGAAGGCGAGCCTGACGTCCCAGGCGCCGAGGGCCCGGCGGTAGAAGCCGGCGCCGTCCCATTCGGTGATCAGTGCCCACAGGTCGGGCTCGTCCGCGTTGCGCCCGAGCCGCCCGTAGCGGAAGCCCGGGGAGGCCTCCAGGGCGGTCAGCACGGGGCCGATCCTGGTGAGGAAGTCGTCGGCGTCGGGGACGCGGTAGCGGGTAATCGCGATCACGCCAGCAGTGTTTCACCTTCCCCGGCCGGAGCGGCTCCGCATGTCAGGCCCCCCGCATCGCGCGTCCCGGGGTCCGGGCCTGGCACTCTGGACGGATGAGCCTGCGTGATGCGGTGGAGCGGAACAGCGCCACCCCCGTCGTCTTCCTGCACCAGCTCCCCCGGTGGGTGCTGCCCCTGACGGTGGCGGCGCTGATGCTGGTCGGCCTGGTCGTGCGCGGCCCGTGGGGCACGGTCTGCCTCACCGTCCTCGCGCTCTTCCTCGGCTGGTTCTTCTACCTGTCCTGGCCCCGGCTCGACCTGACCGAGCGGCTGCTGCGGGTGGCCGCGCTGGCGCTGCTGGTCGCCTTCGCCGCGGGTGATCTCATCTGATTTTGACAACGGTTTTCATTTTGCCCGATACTGGGCGAATGAACCGTCGTGCCCTGATCGCCGCCTCCCTCACCGCCGCCCTCCTCACCACCACCGCGGCCTGCGGGGGCGGGGCCGATTCCGCGGACGGCAGACTGCCGGTCGTCGCCTCCTTCTATCCGGTCGCCTGGCTGGCCGAGCGGATCGGCGGGGCGAACGTCTCCGTCTCGACGCTCACCAAGCCCGGCGCGGAACCCCATGACCTGGAGCTGTC
The DNA here is from genome assembly GCF_039534125.1 of Actinocorallia longicatena. Lineage (NCBI taxonomy): Bacteria > Bacillati > Actinomycetota > Actinomycetes > Streptosporangiales > Thermomonosporaceae > Actinocorallia > Actinocorallia longicatena. The sequence goes on from NZ_BAAAUV010000032.1 coordinate 42,854, forward strand.
GCCCCGGCAGGTGGCCCAGATCACCGACACGAAGCTCACCGTCTACGTGAAGGGCGTCCAGCCCGCGGTGGACGACGCGGTCTCCCAGCACGCCGGGGACCGCGCCCTGGACGCCGCCTCCCTGGTCAAGACCCTTCCGGCCGCCCCCGAACCGGAGGGAGAGGAAGAGGAGGAGGGCCACGCCGACGTCGCCTACGACCCGCACGTCTGGCTCGACCCGGCCCGGATGGCGGTCATCGCCACGGCGCTCGGCGACAGGCTGGCCGAGGCCGACCCGGGCCACGCCGCCGGCTACAAGGCGGACGCCGCCAAGCTGGCCTCCGAGCTGACCGCGCTGGACGGCGCCTTCGCCGGTGGCCTGAAGAACTGCACGGCCAGGGAGTTCGTCACCGCGCACTCCGCCTTCGGCTACCTCGCCGACCGCTACGGGCTGAAGCAGATCGGGATCGCGGGCATCGACCCCGAGGCCGAGCCGTCCCCCCGGCGGCTCGCCGAGCTCCGCGACGAGATCAAGCGGACCGGTGTGACCACGGTCTTCACCGAGACCCTGGTCAGTCCCAAGATCGCCCAGACGCTCGCCGACTCCGCCGGGGTCGAGACCGCGGTCCTCGACCCGGTCGAGGGCGTGCGGCCGGGCAGCTCCGACGACTACCTGACGATCCAGAACAGGAACCTGTCCGCCCTCGGGACGGCACTCGGCTGCAAGTGAGCGACAATGGAAACCATGACGGATGCCGTTTTCGAACTCCATGACGGGCATGTACGGCTCGACGGCAGGGAGATCCTCTCCGGAATCGACCTGACGATCCGCGAGGGCGAGGTCGTGGCCCTGCTCGGCGCGAACGGCTCCGGCAAGTCCACCTTGGTCAGGGCCCTGCTGGGGCTGATTCCGCTGAGCTCGGGACGGCGGGCGGTCTTCGGGTCGCCGAAGATCTCCGACTGGGGCCGGATCGGCTATGTCCCGCAGCGTCTGGAGGTCGGCGGCGGTGTGCCCTCGACCGTCCGGGAGATCGTCTCCTCGGGCAGGATCGCCCGCCAGTCCCGTTTCCGGCTCACCTCCAAGGCCGACCGGGCCGCGGTCGACCGGGCGCTGGCCGCGACCGGGATCGCCGGTCTCGCCCGGCGGAGCGCGTCGCGGCTGTCGGGCGGCCAGCAGCAGCGGGTGCTGATCGCCCGCGCCCTGGCCGGAGAGCCCGACGTCCTGATCATGGACGAGCCGCTGGCGGGCGTGGACGCCGCCAACCAGGACGCCCTGGCCTCGACCCTCGCCGGCCTCGTCGCGCAGGGGCGCACCGTCGTCCTGGTCCTGCACGAGCTCGGGCCGCTGGCCCCGCTGATCACCCGGAGCGTCGTCCTCGACCACGGCCGGGTGGTCCACCGGGGCGAGCCCCCCGAGCCGACCGGGGCCTGCGCCGAGCCGGGCCACGACCATCTCCACCCGCACGCCCCGGTGGGCGCCCCCTCCGTCTGGAAAGCCTGATGCTCGCCTACGACTTCATGCGGCGGGCCCTGCTCGCCGCGATCCTCATCGGGCTGGCCGCCCCCGCCGTGGGGACCTTCATCGTGCAGCGCAGGCTGGCGCTGCTCGGCGACGGGATCGGGCACATCGCCCTGACCGGCGTCGCGTTCGGCCTGGTCACCAGCACCTCACCGGTCCTGGGCGCGGTGATCGTCTCGGCGCTCGGCGCGATCGCGATCGAGCTGCTGCGCACCCGCGGCAGGACCGGCGGCGACGTCGCGCTGGCCCTGCTGTTCTACGGGGGCCTGGCCGGCGGCGTGCTCGTCACGAACTTCGCGCCGGGCGGCAGCACCTCGAACCTGCTGGCCTATCTGTTCGGCTCGATCAGCAGCGTCTCAGGGCAGGACCTGTGGGTGATCGGCGGGCTGGTCGCGGCCGTGCTCGCCCTGCTCGCGGTGTTCGGGCGGGAGCTGTTCCTGCTCTGCCAGGACGAGGAGGTCGCCCGCGCGTCCGGGGTGCCCGTCCGCTTCCTCAGCATGCTGCTGGCCGTCACCGCCGCCCTGACGATCGTCGTGGCGATGCGGGTGGTCGGGCTGCTGCTGGTCAGCGCCCTCATGGTGGTGCCGGTGGCGGCGTCCCAGCAGCTCACCCGCGGTTTCCGGGCGACGGCCGGGCTGGCGATGATCTTCGGTGTGCTGGCCGCGGTCGGCGGCCTGGCCGGTTCGTACCAGTTCAGCACCGGCGAGGTGAACATCTCCCCCGGGCCCGCGATCGTCATGGTCGCGCTGGGCCTGTTCGTGCTGGCCTCGCTGGGGGGACTGCTCCTGCGACGGCGGGGACCCGGACGGGTAGGGTCTGGGGCATCCGATCCCCTTCCGTCGACGGAGGCCTCCAGATGACCACTGCCAGACGCGACGCCGTACGCCGCGCCTTGGCCGTCAGCGAGGGCTTCCGCAGCGCTCAGGACATCTACGCCCTCCTCCGCGCCGAGGGTTCCAAGATCGGACTGACGACCGTCTACCGCGCCCTCCAGGCCCTGTCCGACGCCGGTGAGGTCGACGTCCTGCGGACCGACGAGGGCGAGGCCGTCTACCGGGCCTGCACGACCGGCGACCACCACCACCATCTGGTCTGCCGCTCCTGCGGGAAGACGGTCGAGGTGGCGGGTCCCGCGGTGGAGCGATGGGCCGACCAGGTCGGCGCGGAGCACGGTTTCACGGACATGACCCACACTCTGGAGATCTTCGGCACCTGCGCGGACTGCGCGGCCGCGAAGGCCTGAGCCGGGGAACGCGAAAGGGCGGCGAGCCTTTGCTCGCCGCCCTTTCCCCGTCCTGTCCGAGGGACCGGAGAATTCTTATATACGCCTTACAGGGGCTGAGGGTTGCCCTTCTTGCCCGCGCCCTTGCCCCACTCGAGGACCTCCCACTTGAGTCCCTTGATGTGGCCCTCGCTGGAGCCGGCGTTGTACTTGCTCTTCGGGGTCTTCCCGTCGAGCAGGTAACGGAAAGTGTAGGTGTCGAGGTCGAGCATGACGCCCCTGTGGGACGGGCTGCCCGGGCCGCGGTCGCCCACGAAGCCGGTAATGGAACGGCCGTTGGCGGAGACCTTCACCTTGGTGCCGAGCGGCCAGCTCGGGGAGGCGAACAGGCCCTTCTGCATGGCCCTGCCACTGGCGGGGGCGCCGGTGTCGCCGTTGATGCCGGAACCGTCGTCCCAGAAGTAGGAGGCGGTGGTGGAGCCGGACAGCAGGGCCTTGGTCCTGGCGACCTGCTTCTTCGCGCCGGCCTCCTGCTTCTTGGCGGCGGAGGCGCCGGCCTTGGGGGCGACGGCGGCCTTCTTCGGAGCGCCGGCGGCGTCCGTGGCCTGGGAGACGTCATGGGAGTTCGCCACGAGTCCCGCGGTGAGCGCGGCCACGAGGGTGGCGCTACCGGCGACGGACAGGGTGAGGGCTCGCTTCTGCACGGAAATCCTTTGTTCTGCGGACAGGACAGGCCCGTCAAGGCGCGGGAAAACCCGGGGGCGCCATGAGAGAGACGGGGCCTTGCGCAGCCATACGCGCTTGGCGCGGTGCGCTGACGCGACTTCGAGTCGCAAACCAACTTGGGACGAGAGAGATCAGTTCTGAGGCGCTCTCGCCTGGATAACCGTCAGTTAACCCGACGCGTCAAGGAATGCCAAACCAGAGCTTGACCAACCGTATGCGAACGGTCGTTCAAACCCTTGCCGGCCAAGGGCTTTACACAAAGAAAACCGCCCCGGCAAAGTTTTGCCGGGGCGGTGAACGACAGGTATGTAATTAGAGGGTCGGCAGTTTCGGGCCGAGATCGCTGGTCGAGGCCACGATGCTGCAGAGCACGCGGTTGGAGCCGGAGCTCTTCCAGCCGACGGCGTCATTGGAGAAGTAGGCGATCCCGAAATTGGGGTCCCTCTTCTCCAGCGCCCGGTAGCTGGCCGGGTTCTTCTGCGCCCACGCCTTGCCCTTGCTCTGGCAGCGGTCGAGGATCGTCTTGCTGAGCGGGTAGGAGCCGGTCATCGTGAACTCGGCGAACACCTCGGCGTTGTGCGGCTGCGCGCACGGGATCGCCTTGACCTCGCGGACGGTCTGGGACGTGTCGCCCTGGCCGAGGGTGTTCTTGTAGCAGTCGCCGACCCGCAGGCTCATCGGGTCGAACTGGCCGGCCTTGGTGATCCCCTTGTCCTTGTCCCGGTCGGGGTCGTCGAGGCCGTCGAGGCCCTTGACCGCCGCGTTGCCGCCGAGGCTGAGCGCGACCTTGATCACGATGCCGACGACGATCAGGCCGGCGATGCCGAGGCAGCCCACGAGCTTGCTCTTCCCGCCACCACCGCCGTGCGAGCCCTGCGGCGGGGGCGGGAAGCCACCGGCCTGCTGCTGGAAGGGGTCGCCCCCGGGGAAGGGCGGCGGCGTCTGCGGGGGCGGGAAGCCGCCCTGCTGGCCCTGATGGGCCGGGGGCGGCGGGTATCCGCCGGGCTGCCCCTGCTGAGGCTGACCGTACGGCTGCGGCTGCCCATACGGCGAAGCGGGCTGCTGCTGGCCGTAGGGGTCAAAAGGCGGGGGCTGCGAACCCGGTGGGGGGTAGCTCATGGTCGCGCACAATATCGACTAAGGCTGACATTTCCCAACATGGACGCCGCGCTCCGACTCATGGCATAAAAGACCACTTACCGAGAGGTGGTCCCCCCATGCGCAAGCGCGCCACCGTCACCACGGCCGTTCTCGCGGCCGCCGCCGTCACCACGCCCCTCGCCGCTCCCGCCGCGTCCGCGGCTCCGAAGGACGAACTCCAGGTCATCGCCGTCGCCGAGGACCGCGACGGGACGACCCACACCCGGCTGGCCCGGATCTTCGACGGCCTGCCCGTCCTCGGCGGCGACCAGATCGAGCACCGCTCCCCCGGCGGCCGGAAGGCCGTCAGCAGGACGATCGCGGACGCCCCCCGCCGGACCGCCCGCAAGATCGGCTCCGACGCGGCGGCCGGGATCGCGGGCTCCTCCGGCGGCGGGCAGGCCGACCCCGGCTCCGGACGCCTGGTCTACGAGGCCCGCACGGCCGACCACAGGCCCCGGCTGGCCTGGCGCTGGCTGGTCGGCGGCCTGAAGCCCGACGGCACCCCCAGCCGGTCCTGGGTCTCGATCGACGCCGCCACCGGGAAGATCCTCCTGAGCGAGGAGACGATCATGACCGAGACGGGCGACGGCGCCTCCCTGTACGGCGGCACGGTCCCCCTGGAGACCACCAAGAGCGGAAGCACGTTCCAGCTCAAGGACGCCTCCCGCGGCGGCACCTACACCGGCGACTCGGCGAACCAGACCGACTTCTGCCTGTGGATCTTCTGCTTCTGGCGGGCGCCGTCCACGGTCTTCACCGACGCCGACAACCACTGGGGCACCGGCGCCACCGCCGACAAGGCCACGGTCGCCGTCGACGCCCAGTACGGCACCGCCGTCACCTGGGACTTCTACAAGACCTTCTTCGGCCGCAACGGCATCAAGAACGACGGCAAGGGCTCCTACAACCGGGTCCACTACGGCAGCGGCTACGCCAACGCCTTCTGGGACGACTCCTGCTTCTGCATGACCTACGGCGACGGCGACGGCACCAAGCTCGGCCCCCTCACCAGCCTGGACGTCGCCGGCCACGAGATGAGCCACGGCGTGACCTCCGCCACGGCGAACCTGACCTACAGCGGCGAGTCCGGCGGGCTCAACGAGGCGACCTCCGACATCTTCGGCTCGTCGGTGGAGTTCTTCGCGGGCAACGCCGCCGACCCGGGCGACTACCTGATCGGCGAGAAGGTCGTCCGGCCGGGCTTCGGCGGCACGGCCCTGCGCTACATGGACCGGCCCAGCAGGGACGGCCGATCGCCCGACTACTGGTCCTCCAGCCTCGCCGGGCTCGACGTCCACTACTCCTCGGGCGTCGCCAACCACTTCTTCTACCTGCTGGCCGAGGGCAGCGGAGCGAAGACGATCAGCGGGGTGGCCTACGACAGCCCGACCTTCGACGGTGCGGCCGTGACGGGCATCGGCCGCGACCAGGCCGTCCGGATCTGGTACCGCGCCCTCACGACCTACATGACGTCCGGGACGTCCTACGCCGCGGCCCGCACCGCCACCCTGAACGCCGCCCGCGACCTGTACGGCGACGGAAGCGCCCAGCAGCAGGCGGTGGCCGCCGCCTGGAAGGCCGTGAACGTCAAGTGATCCGGTTTGACAGACTTTTCCTACAGGTTTAGTCTGAAATTGCCTTTCACCGCTCCGCTCTCACGGCGCGCGAGCGGAGCGGTGAAGGCGGCTCTCAGCCGGACGGCACGGGGTTGGGCACGGCCCCCCCGTAGCGCCGGTCCCGCGAGGCGTAGAGCTCACAGGCGTACCAGAGGTGGCGACGGTCGAAGTCGGGCCACAGGGTGTCCTGGAAGACCATCTCGGCGTAGGCGGACTGCCAGATCAGGTAGTTCGACGTCCGCTCCTCCCCCGACGGCCGCAGGAACAGGTCCACGTCCGGGACCGAGGGCTGGTACAGGTACCGGGCGAAGACCTTCTCGGTGATCTTCTCGGGGTTCAGCCTCCCGGCGGCGACGTCCCTGGCGATGGCCTGCGCGGCGTCGGCGATCTCCGCCCGGCCGCCGTAGTTCACGCAGAACTGGAGCGTCAGCACGTCGTTGTCCACGGTCATGGCCTCGGCGTCCTGCAGCTCCTTGATCACCGAACGCCACAGCTTCGGGGTGCGCCCCGCCCACACGACCCGGACGCCCATCTCGTTGAGCTGGTCGCGGCGGCGGCGGATGACGTCGCGGTTGAAGCCCATGAGGAAGCGGACCTCCTCCGGCGAGCGCCGCCAGTTCTCGGTGGAGAAGGCGTAGGTCGACAGGTAGGGCACGCCCAGCTCGATGGCGCCCTCGATCACGTCGAAGAGGGAGAACTCGCCCATCTTGTGGCCCTCGGTCCTGGGCAGGCCGCGTTCCTTGGCCCAGCGGCCGTTGCCGTCCATGACGATGGCGACGTGCTTAGGGACCAGTTCCCTGGGCAGTTCCGGCGGCTTCGCTCCGCTCGGGTGAGGATCCGGGGCGCGGAACTTCACTGGTGAACCCTCTTTCTCTTTCGACATGCCGCAGCGACCTGATGCCGTGCTCCAGATGCCACTGCAGGTAGGCGGCCACGAGACCGCTGCACTCTACGCGGTTGCGCTCGTCACTGATGTCCGCGAGATCCCATTCGCCCCGCAGCAGGGCCATCATGAGCGCGAAGGTCTCGGGCGCCGGGGTGGCCGAGCCCGGCACCTTGCAGGCCAGGCAGATCGCGCCGCCCGCCGCGATCGAGAACCACCGGATCCCGGCCCTGCCGCCGCAGCGGGCGCACTCGTCCAGGGCGGGCGCCCAGCCGGCGATCGACAGCGAGCGCAGCAGGAAGGCGTCCAGGACCAGGCGGGGCTCGTGCGAGCGGTCGCCGAGGGTGCGCAGGCCGCCCACCAGCAGCAGGAACTGCCGCAGGGCCGGTTCGCGCTCCTCGGCGGTGAGCTTCTCGGCCGTCTCCAGCATGGCCACGCCCGCCGTGTAGCGCGGGTAGTCGGTGACCAGGGGCTCGCCGTAGGGGCGGATGGTCTCGGCCTGGGAGATCAGGTCCAGCGACCGGCGCTCGTAGAGCTGGAGATCCACATGGGTGAACGGCTCCAGCCGGGCCCCGAACCGCGACTTCGTCTTCCGCACGCCCTTGGCGACGGCCCGGATCCGGCCCGTCCGCCTGGTCAGGATCGTAACGATACGGTCTGCTTCGCCCAGCTTGTGGGTGCGCAGGACGATGCCCTCGTCCCTGTAGATCGTCACAGGGACATTCTCCCGCATATACGGGCGGCGACCAGATCCGGACCGCGCGTACGGCGGTTCCTGTGGCCGGAATCACCTCGCCGTGGCAACGTTGAGCCCATGAGATGCACGATCGTCCCCCCTCACATCCTGGAGCGGGTCGTCGAGCGCACCGACGATCCCGCCCTCCGCGCCCGAGCGCTCCGCAATCTGCAGATCGACTCCTTCACCCGCACCGGCAGACGGCTCTCGCCCTCCGGTCCGGCGGGCAACGGAGTCCGTGACGAGCCGAACCGGACGATCAAGGACGCCGGGCACCGGGAGGACCTGCCCGGTGACACCGTCCGGATCGAGGGCGGAGACCCGACCGGCGACGCCACGGCCGATCGTGCCTACGACTGGCTGGGCGTCACCTTCAGGTTCTACGAGGACGTCTACGACCGCAACTCGATCGACAACGCCGGGATGTCGATGATCTCGACCGTCCACTACGGCACCGGGTACGACAACGCCTTCTGGAACGGCGAGCAGATGGTCTACGGGGACGGCGACGGCGTCCTGTTCACCGATTTCACCGGCCCGCTCGACGTCACCGGGCACGAGCTCACCCACGGCGTCACCCAGCACACGGCCGGCCTCGCCTACTACGGCCAGTCGGGGGCGCTCAACGAGTCCATGTCCGACGTCTTCGGCTCGCTGATCAAGCAGTACCACCTGGGCCACACCGCCGACCAGGCCGACTGGCTGATCGGCGAGGGTCTCCTGGCCCCCTCCGTCAACGGTGTCGCCCTGCGGTCCATGAAGGCCCCGGGCACCGCCTACGACGACCCCGAGCTGGGCAAGGATCCCCAGCCCGACAACATGTCCGACTATGTCAGGACCCACAGCGACAACGGCGGGGTCCACATCAACTCCGGCATCCCCAACAAGGCCTTCTACCTGGCCTCGGTCGAGCTCGGCGGCAGCTCGTGGGAGCGGGCGGGCCAGATCTGGTTCGACACCCTCACCGGGGGCGAGGTCTTCCCCGACGCGAACTTCGAGGACTTCGCCGCGGTGACCCTCAAGGCGGCCGCCAACCGCTATGGAGCGGGGTCCGCGGAACACTCGGCGGTGCAGAACGCTTGGTCGGGGGTAGGCGTAAGGACATGAAAGTCACCGTGGTCCGATCCGGCGGGTTCGCCGGGATCATGCGCCGCGGCGAGGCCGACACCGCGGGGGACCCGGTCCTCCGCTCGCTCGTCGCGCGCGTCGATCTGACCTCGGCCCCCTCCTCCAGGGGGCCCGTCCCGGACCAGTTCGTCTACGAGATAGGCATCGACGGCCGTGAGATCACGGTCGGCGATTCCCAGCTCAACGGGGCCCTGCGCGAGCTGGTCCACCATGTGCTGAGACACGACTGACGGGCTTCGGCACAGCGAAGACCCCCGCCCCGAGATCGTCGGGTGCGGGGGTCTTCGTACGGGCACATGCGGCGGTTCGCGCCCCCGTGACCGGGCTCTGGGGTCCCGCTACCTCGCGGCGCGGTTGACGGCGCTCAGGACGGCCTTCAACGAGGCGGTGACGATGTTGGCGTCGACCCCCACGCCCCACAGGGTCTGGCCGTCGACCTGGCACTCGACGTAGGCGGCGGCCTTGGCGTCACCGCCGGCGCTCATGGCGTGCTCGTGGTAGTCCAGCACCTTGACCTCGACGCCCACCGGCGCCAGGGCGTCCACGAAGGCGCTGATCGGGCCGTTGCCGATGCCCTCGATCTCGCGGATCTCGCCGTCGACGCGGACGTCGCAGTTCAGCAGGTCCTTCTCGTCCACCCGCGAGGACGTGCGGTGCGCCAGCAGGCCGATCTTGGGCCCGCCGGACAGGAACTCGGCCTCGAAGATCTTCCACATGGCCTCGGCGGTGACCTCACCACCCGCGGAGTCGGTGTGCTCCTGGACCACGCGGGAGAACTCGATCTGCAGCTTGCGCGGCAGCTCCAGCGCGTGCTCGGTCTTCATGATGTAGGCCACGCCGCCCTTGCCGGACTGGCTGTTGACCCGGATCACGGCCTCGTAGGTGCGGCCGACGTCCTTGGGGTCGATCGGCAGGTACGGGACCGCCCAGGTGAAGGCCTCGACCGGGACGCCCGCGGCCTCGGCGTCGATCGCCAGGTGCTTGAAGCCCTTGTTGATCGCGTCCTGGTGGGAGCCGGAGAAGGCCGTGTAGACCAGGTCGCCGCCGTAGGGGTGCCGCTCGTGGACCGGCAGCTGGTTGCAGTACTCGACCGTGCGGCGGATCTCGTCGATGTCGCTGAAGTCGATCTGCGGGTCGATGCCCTGGGTGAACAGGTTCAGGCCCAGGGTGACCAGGCAGACGTTGCCGGTGCGCTCGCCGTTGCCGAACAGGCAGCCCTCGATGCGGTCGGCGCCCGCCATGTAGCCCAGCTCCGCGGCGGCCACGGCGGTGCCGCGGTCGTTGTGCGGGTGCAGCGACAGGACGATCGAGTCGCGGTACTTCAGGTTGCGGTGCATCCACTCGATCGAGTCGGCGTAGACGTTCGGGGTGGCCATCTCCACCGTCGCCGGCAGGTTGATGATCACCTTCCACTCGGGGGTGGGCCGCCACACGTCGTTGACCGCGTCGCAGATCTCGACCGCGTACTCCAGCTCGGTGCCGGTGTAGGACTCGGGCGAGTACTCGAAGAAGATCCGGGTGCCGCGCGCCTCGTACTCGGCGGCCAGCTTCTTGCACAGCTTGGCGCCCTCGACCGCGATGGCGGTGATGCCGTCCCTGTCCTTCTCGAACACGACCCGGCGCTGCAGGGTGGAGGTCGAGTTGTACAGGTGGACGATGGCCTGCTTCGACCCGGCCAGCGACTCGAAGGTCCGCTCGATCAGTTCGGGACGGGCCTGGGTCAGGACCTGGATGACGACGTCGTCGGGGATCATGCCCTCTTCGATGATCGTCCGTACGAAGTCGAAGTCGGTCTGGGAGGCGGCGGGGAAGCCGACCTCGATCTCCTTGTAGCCCATGTCCACCAGCAGCTTGAACATCTTCAGTTTGCGCGGGGTGTCCATCGGGTCGATCAGGGCCTGGTTGCCGTCGCGCAGGTCCACGGCGCACCAGCGCGGGGCCTCGGTGATCACCTTGTCGGGCCACGTGCGGTCGGTCAGCCTGACCGGGGTGAAGGGCTGGTACCGGGAGAAGGGCATGCCACTGGGCTTCTGGAAATTCATGGTTTCTTCCCTGCTGCTTTCGTCGGAGAGTTCACTCGATCGCGACCGGCGCAGCCGAAGCACCCGCGACGAGGAAGCCGGCCTCTCAGGCCTCGTCGCGGCCGCTAAGAAGAAGCAGCCCACGCAGCATGTCTCCGAACGTAGCAGATTTCACGGGTGTTACCGAACCCGTGTGGCGAACTCAACACCGCGGAACGTGTGCTTGTATGGCGATCCGGTGATCGATGCGAGGGGGGATCTTGCGGCGGGTCGGGGGATGCATCGCGGCGGCGCTGCTGCTCAGCGCAGTGCTGCTGCTCGGTACGGTGCCCGCGGCGGGCGCGCGGGCCGAGGAGCGCTGCAACACCGGGGAACCGGGATTCGTGGCGGGCGGGTACGCCGTCCAGGCCAACCGGTGGAACTCCCGTGCCGACCTGTGCGTGACCTTCGGCGGCGACCCGGCCTTCACGGTCAGCCGCAGCACCCTGGCCTGGGACTCCCTGTCCAACGGCGCACCCCCCGGCGCCTATCCCAACATCGGGACGTCCCTGGCCGACCGGCGCTTCCCCCGCGGCATCGACTCCCCCCTGTCGACCACCTGGGAGTTCAGGAAGGCCGAGGGCGACTACAACGCCTCCTACGACCTCTGGTACCACCCCGACGAGGCCGCCTGCCGCTCCACCGCCCCGCACATCGTCGCCAACCCCGGGGCCCTGGAGATCATGATCTGGCTGGCCAGCCCCGGCATCGACCCGGCCCCGAGCTGGAAGATCGCCGACGGAGTGACGGTCGCGGGACGCCTCTACGACCTCTACAAGTTCCAGGGCCCCACCGGCCAGGTCGGCCTGATCTACGACCTCCGCACGGAGACCACGAAGATCACCGGCTTCGACCTCGTCCCCTTCGCCCGCGACGCCGTCCGGCGCGGCTTCCAGAAGACCGAGGCCAGCCTCTGCAAGGTCCAGGCGGGCTTCGAGATCACCCGGGCCGGCCAGGGCCTCGCCACCACCGCCTTCGCCCTGGACGACACCGCCCTCGACGACACCGCCTCCGCGGCCACCCCGGCCCCGGCTCCGACGGCGGCCACCACGCCGCCCTCCCCGGAGGGCGGGGGCGGCCCCTCACCCTGGTGGGCGCTGCCCGTCATCGCCCTGACGACCGCCGCGGGCGTCCTCCTGTGGCGCCGCCGCCGCTAGCCGACCTGGGCCCACCGGGTTAGCCGACGTGGACCCACTTGGCGACGGAGGGGACTCCGGCGGCGTTGGTGGTGAAGAGCATGTACCAGCCGGGCGGGGTCAGGTTGGGGTTGGCGTTGAGCTTGACGGTGTACTTGCCGCCCTTCCTGGCGACGACCGGGAGGGCGACGGAGCGCTGGTTGGGGTCGGAGGAGTGGGTGACGGCGATCGGGCGGACCAGGGAGGCGCGGGTGACGGCCTGGCTGGAGGTGAAGGTCTGCTTCGAGCCGTACGCCCACTGCTTCTTCACGCCGCTGATCGCGGGACGGGGGCCCTTGAAGAGGTAGGGCGGGGAGAAGATCGAGATACGGGTGTCGAAGCTGTTGTCGCCCGGGTTGGAGCCCTCGGCGAGCACGCGGCCGTCGGGGAGCAGGACGGCCGTGTTGTGGTAGCTGCGGGCGACCGGGTCGCTGGCCATCGGCGTCCACCGCTCCTGGGCGCGCGGCACCGCCGGATTGAAGATCGACGCTTCGAAGACGTGGTTGGACCGGATGTTGCGCGATCCGCCGGTCTCGAAGACCGTCCCGTCGGGCAGGAGCACCGCGGAGACGTAGAGCTTGCCCTGCGGGAGGTCGGGGCCCGGCCGGTAGGCGGGGTTCGCCGAGTCGAGGTCGACGATGTCGGTGTGCTTGTGCCCGGGGATGCCCCGGGTGCTGCTCGCCCCGCCGATGACCATGACCCGCTGGTCCTGGGCGGGCGGCAGCAGGACGCTCGCCGACTGGTCGCGGGCGACGGGGTCGCGCAGGCCCCTGGTCTCGGTGAACGTCGGGGCGTGCCGGTTGCCGCCGTCGTCGTAGACACCGGCGGTGAGGGTGCCGTCGGCGGTGGCGGCCTGGCCCAGGTCGGCGATCGGGCCGAGCCCGAACACGAAGGAGCCCGAGTAGAACAGCTTCCCGTTGGCCATCAGCATCAGCGAGGGGTACATCGCCCAGTGGAAGCCGCTCTGGCGGATCTCGTCGGCCTTCAGCCAGCGGTTCTCGGCGTAGGAGTACCGCTCGGTGACCCGTGAGATGTAGGACTGCCCGTTGACGAGGTCGTCGGCGCTGCCCCCGACGGCGAACACGTCGCCGTTGCCGAGGATGGTCGCCGAGGGGTACCAGTGGCCGTCGTTGAGGTCGTTGAGCTTCTCGTAGGAGTTGGTGGCGGGGTTGAACAGGTAGGACTTCTTCGACCCGGTGAACCCGACGACCTCCTGCCCGCCCGCGGTGTACTCGCCGTACTTCTCGCTGCCGCTGAGCACGAGGACCTTGCCGTTGGCGAGCTGGACGTGGCCCGCGCAGAACATGTCGTAGGGCGTCTTGACGTCGGTGTAGGTGTTCTTCACCGGGTCGTAGACGCGGCTGGTGAAGCGCCCGGCGTCGAAGCTCCCCCGGTCGTTGCCCGATCCGGCGATCAGCAGGACCTTGCCGTTGTGCAGCAGGACGCTGTGCATGGCGCGCACGCCGTTGCCGCCGAACGAGCGGACCGTCCACTTGCCGCGCTTGCAGCCGACGGCGTCGGTGCAGATCCTCTTCGGCGCCTTGACCGCGTAGGCGGCGTAGTCGTCGGTCGTGACGCTCCCCCTGGCGGTGACCGCGAGCCCGAAGCGGACCTTGACCGTCCCGGCGGGGACGGCGGGCGTCCGGAACTTCGCCCGCTTCACCTTGGCGGACTTCGCCAGGCCCGCGGAGTCGGTCCAGTGCGACCAGACGCCCTTGGCGTTCTGCCGGAACAGCATGAACCGCACCGGCGCGGTCGACTTGTAGTAGACCGACAGGTCGAGCGCCTGCCCGGCCCTGGCCTTGATCGCGCAGGCGGGGGTCTGGACCAGCGCCCGCTGTCCCTTGCCCCCGGTGAGCGACACCTGGACGCCCCGCTTGCCCGACCGCCCCTTGACGACCTTCGCCCTGCCCTTGGCCGATCCGCTCCCCCAGGCCGTCCAGCACTTGGGGAAGCCCTTGACCAGGGTCTCCAGCCGCGGGTTGGGGGCGAGGTTGGTGGCCGCGGCCACGGGTGCGGTGCCGGGGAGGGCCGTCGCCGCGACGAGCCCGGTGCCGAACACCACGGCGCGCATCCGTGGCCGCTGGAACTTCATTTCACATTCCGCCCGTCAGCTGACATGGATCCATTTGGCCACAGAAGGTACACCCGAGGAGTTGTTCACGAACAGCATGTACCACCCGGGAGGGGTGATCTCGCGGCGCTTGTCGAGCTTCACCTTGTACCGGCCGCCGCCCAGCGAGGTGATCGGCAGCTTGACCGACCGCTGGTTGGGGTCGGAGGAGTGGGTGACGGCCGCCGGGCGGATCAGCGACGCGCTCTTGATCGACTGGCTGACCCGGATCTCGTGGGACGAGCCGTAGGCCCAGCCCTTCTTCGGGTTGGCCAGGGACAGCACCGGCTGCCCGCCGTGGAAGAGGTAGGGCGGGGTGTAGATCGACAGCCGCATGTCGAAGGCGGTGTAGCCGGCGACGTACTCGTCGTCCTTGTTGCTGCCCGCGGCCAGGACGCGGCCGTCGGGGAGCAGGAGCGCCATCGAGTGGTAGGTCCGGTTGACCGGGTCGGCGGCCATCGCCGTCCACTTCTCCCTGGACCGGGAGACCGACGGGTCGAACGTGGCCGCCTCGTGGACGTGCTCGTTCTGCTTGATCTGCGAGCCGCCCGTCTCGAAGACCTTCCCGTTCGGCAGGATGACCGCCGACAGGTAGGTCTTGCCGACGCCCGCGGGCTGGCGGGTGCCCTGGACGGCGCCGCCGACCGGGTTGTTCACCCCGTTGGAGGGGTCGACGAGGCCGCGCAGCAGGTCGGGGCCCGAGCGGTAGCGGCTGGAGAAGCCCTTGCTCAGGTCGACGATGTTGGTGTCGTTCGTGGCGCGCTTGCCGCTGGCGAAGTCCTTGCCGCCGAGGATCATCACCCGCTGGTTCTGCGCGGGCGGCAGCAGCAGGCTCGCGGACTGGTCGCGCTCGCCCGCGGCGGTCAGCCCGGGGACGGCCTTGAACGCGCCGGTCCTGGGGTTGAAGAAGCCGGGGCCGCGCAGCTGGCCGTTGTTGTAGGCGGCCGAGCCGAACACGCTGCTTCCGCTGTAGAACAGCATGTCCTTGTACTTGGTCTGGATCAGCGCGGGGTAGGTCGCCCAGTTGATGTTGGGCTGCGCGACGTTGACCCACTTCCTGCTCTTCGCCGAGTACAGCTCGGCGACCTTCGACACGACGTTGTAGGGCGCGGCGGCCGTCGGGGCGTCGTTGTAGCCGCCGACGGAGTAGACGTCGCCGTTGGGCAGGATCGTGGCCGAGGGGTACCAGTGGCCGTCCTTCATCAGGCCCGCGGACTTCTCGTACTTGTTGGTGCGCGGGTTGAAGATGTAGGACTTGCGGGAGCCGGTCCAGCCGGTGCTCTGGGCCGCGTTCGGGCCCTCGAACTTGGCGTAGCCGTCGGTGCCGCCCATGATCAGGATCCGGCCGTCGGCGAGCTGGACGTGGCCCGCGCAGAACATGTCGTAGGGCGTCTTGACCTTCGTCATCCGGCCGGTCTTCGGGTCGTAGACCGTCGAGCTGAAGGTGCCGCCGGCGAAGCGGTAGCGCGAGTTGCCCGAGCCCGCGATCAGCAGGACCTTGCCGTTGTACATGAGGACCGAGTGGATGGACCGCTCGTTCTTGCCGCCGAAGTCCTTGACCTCCCAGCGGCCCTTGGTGCAGGCGCTGCCGTAGGTGCAGGGCGCGGCGCCCTTCGCGGCGCTGATCTTGTAGTCGTCGGTGACGAGGGTGCCCGCCCCGGCCAGGCCCATCGCGTACCGGATCTCCCGGGTGCCCGCGGGAACGGCCGCGGTGCGCACGGTGGCCCGCCTGAAGCCGCCGGAGGCCGGGTGGAAGGGGAAGTACTGCCACTTGACCCACTTGCCGCCGGCCGTCCTGCGGAACAGCATCACGGCCGACTTGGCGGAGGCCGTCTTGTAGTAGAGCGTCAGGTCGTACTGCTTGCCGGCGGTCACCTTGATCGCGCAGCCGGCCTTCTGGACGGCGGCGATCGCGCCCTTGCCGTTGGCCGAGGTGACGCTCGCGGCGCGCTTGCCGGAACGTCCGCCCTTGACGACGCCCACCGTGCCCTTGGCGCCGCTCGTCTTCAGGGCGGTCCAGCACGCGCCGGACTCGAAACCGGGATTCTGCACCTTGGTCGAGGGGACGGCCGATGCGGGGGCCATGCCCGGAAGGACTGCCGCCGTGCCGACGACCGATGCGAAGAGGACGGCTCGTGTCCTCTTGGTCGTGAACCTCACTGGGGGCCTCACTCAGACGGGTATCGGGGGTTGTGGGGAGGTGTTAAAGGGTGTCACAAGCGATCTTGTTATGGTCGGGATCCAGTCCATGCCGGTCCCGGCCGGGAACCGTGGCCTTCGTCACGCCGATCTTCTTCAGGAAAGCGCATCTGGCCTTGGCCGTCGTCACCTCGGCCGGGAAGTTCCAGGGCACGCAGACGCCCGCTCCCCCGCCGTAGGCGCGGTCGCAGCCGTCGGTGCCCTCCTTCTCGGGGGCGGCGGTGTCCTCGGGGCGGGGCGCCTCCGAGGGCGTGCCCAGGTCGAGGACCTCGGGCGTCGCCTCCTCGCTGGGCGGTTCCGAGGTGGGCACCGCGGGCGCGAAGTACTTCCTCTTCGGCTTCGCGGTGCTCTCGTCCGCCGAACCATGGCGGACGAACAGGAAGCCGGCCAGCGCCACGGCCAGCGTGACGGCCGCGGCCACGGCGATCACGGCCTTGCGCGGGAGCATCTTCATCGAGCTTCTTCCCCCCGAGGCCGGGCTCAGGAATTACAGGCGATGTCGTCGCGGTTCGCGTCGAGGCCCTGACGGTCCTCGCCCGCCACCGTCAGGTTCCCGAAGCCGTTCAGCCGGAGCCACTCGCACTTGTCCCCGACCGCGGTGATGCCGTCGGGGAAGGTCCAGGGCACGCACTGGGTGACCGCCCCGTAGTTGTGGTCGCAGCCGTCGTAGTTCTCCGGGACGGGGATCGGCTCAGCCGTCTCCACGGCCCGCGGGTCCGCGGTGAAGACCCGTCCGGTGACCCCCGTCACCTGGGGGGCGGCCGTGGGCCGCGCGCTGGGCTCCGCCGAGCCGGGGCCCGGCCCCGCCGTCGGCGGCGGGGTGTCCCCCGCGGTCGCCTCCTGCGACCGCGCCACGGGCGCGGGCGCCTCCTTCCCGCCGACTCCGTGGCCGAGCAGGAGGACGGCGGCCACCGCGAGGGCGGCGGCCGCCGCGCCGCCCAGAGCGATCACTACGCTCTGGCGGTCACGGTGCGGCGGGCGGCGGAGATCCATGGCTAGCCCACGTGGATCCACTTGGCCACGGACGGAACACCCTTGGAGTCCGTGGCGAACAGCATGTACCAGCCGGGAGGGGCCACGTTCCCGTTGTTGGTCAGCTTGAACCTGACCGTGCCGCCCTTGATCTTCAGCGAGGACGGGGCGACCGCCCGCTGGTTCGGGTCGGAGGAGTGGGTGACCGCGCCGGGACGCATCAGCCACGCCGACTTGATCGTCCGGTTGGTCTTGATCGTGTGGGTCGATCCGTAGGCCCAGTACTTGCTGTCGACACCGGTGATCTTCGGCCGGGCGCCCTTGTACAGATAGGTCGGCGAATAGATCGAGATCCGGGTCTCGTAGAAGTTGCTGGCCGGGTTGGAGCCGGCCGCCAGCACCCGGCCGTCCGGGAGCAGGATCGCGGTGTTGTGGTAGGTACGGCCGACCGGGTCGGCGGCCATCGAGGTCCACGCGTTCGGCTTGGCCGGGTTGAACACCGACGCCTCCCGCACGTACTCGCGGCGGGCCTGGTAGGAGCCGCCGGTCTCGAAGACCGTTCCGTCGGGCAGCAGCACCGCCGAGACGTAGGTCTTGGCCTGCTTGAGGTCGGGACCCTTCTTGTAGACCGGCTTCTTGGCGTTGAGGTCGACGATGTCGGTGTGGGCGTGGGCGGTGTTGCCGTCCTGGCGGAAGTCCATGCCGCCCATGACCATGACCTTCTGGCGCTGCGCCGGGGGCAGCAGGACCGCGGCCGACTGGTCGCGGGCGTTGATGTCGCGCAGCCCGCCGACCGGCGCCCAGGTCGCGTTGGTCCCGACCTTGTTGTTGTGGTCGTTGAAGATGCCGGGGCCGGTGTTGTACTGGTTCTGGCTCACGTCGGTGTCGTCGTGCTGGCCGATCGGGTGGCCGAACACGCTGGAGCCGGAGTAGAACAGGCGGCCGTCCTGCATGAGGATCAGCGAGGGGTAGGTGGCCCAGTTGATGCCCGGCTGGACGATCTTGTCGGCCTTCAGCCAGGCGCCGCCGGTCGCCGACTTCTTGTTGTACTTGAACCGCTCGGCGACCCTGGAGACGTACTGCCAGCCGCCCGCGTTGTACTGGCCGGCGTAGCCGCCGACGGAGTAGACGTCGCCGTTGCCCATGATCGTGGCCGAGGGGTACCAGTGGCCGTCGTTCATGTCGCTGACCCGGTGGTACTTGTTGTCGCGCGGGTCGAACAGGTACGACTTCTCCGAGCCCTGCCAGCCGTCGATCGGGTTGGGGTTGCCGTCCACGTAGGTCGGGTACTTCTTGGTGCCGCTGACCACGAGGACGCGGCCGTCGGGGAGCTGGACGTGCCCGGCGCAGAACATGTCGATCGGGGTCGGGATGACCTTGTGCTTGCCGGTCGCCGGGTCGTACAGCCAGCTCGTGAAGCGGCCGGCGTCGAAGTTCTCCCGGTTGTTGCCCGAGCCGGCGATCAGCAGGACCTTGCCGTTGTTGAGAAGGACGGTGTGCATCGCGCGCACGCCCTTCTTCACGGCCTGGCCGATGTCGCCGGAGTCGCCGCCGGCGGCGTTGGGGACGGGGTCGCCGAAGCCGACGACCTTCCACTTGCCGCGGGTGCAGCCGTTGACGTCGGTGCAGGAGCCCTTGACCTTGCCCGCCTTGGTCAGCGAGTAGTCGTCGGTGGTGATGCTGCCCTTGCCGGCGATCGCGAGGCCGAACCTGACGGCCTTGGTCCCCGCCGGGACGCCCCCGGTCGTGACGCTCGCCCGGTGCCACCTGGTGTTCGCGGCGCCGACGCCCAGATCACCCCAGTGGACCCACTTGCCGTTGGTCTTCTGGCGGAAGAACATCACCGACATCTTGCTGGTGCTGCTCTTCATGTAGAAGGACAGGTTGAACCGCTGGCCGGCGGAGGTCTTGATCGCGCAGCCGGGGGTCTGGATCAGGGCGCGCGCCCCGGAGACCCGCACCGACTGGGTGATCTGGACGGCCCGCTTGCCGCCGTGACCGGCCACGATCTTGGCGCTGCCCTTGTTGGACCCGTACTGCCAGGAGGTCCAGCACTTGGGGAGCTTGCCGCTCATGGTCTCGAGCTTGGGATTCTTCACGAGGTTCGTCGCCGCCTGGGCGGGCGCGACCCCCTGCACGAACGACGCGGTCACCACCGCTGATCCGAACAGCACCGCGCGGACTCTCGGCCGGTGGAACCTCATCTTTGAACTCCTCGAACGCTTCATGGGTGACTCAGCCGTCGCAGGCGATCTTGTTGCCGTCCGGGTCCAGCTTCTGCCGGTCGGCGCCGTGGACCTTGGTCTTCCTGAAGCCGTTGATCTTCAGCCACAGGCACTTGTCCTCGTACAGCTCGATGCCGTCGGGGAAGGTCCAGGGAACGCACTGCGTGGGTTCGCCGTAGTTGTGGTCGCAGCCGTCGAAGTTCGCGGGGAGGGACGTCGTGCCCTGCTTCTCGCGGTCGGCCCGCGGCGCGATGGTCTCCTCCTTGAGGCCGGTGGCCTGGGGGACGACCGTGGGCTTCTCGCTCGGCACGGTGTCGGGCGGGATCGGCTCGGCGGTCGGCGCGGAGGTGTCCTCCTGGAGCGCGGCCACCTGGACCTTCTTGTCGTTCTTCGGCCCGGACGGGTCCGTTCCGCCACGGATGAGGAAGACCCCCGTCACCGCCGCGGCCACGATCACGGCGGCGCTGAGCGCCAGCCAGACGACCCTTCCCTTAACCGGAACAGACATATCCGGACTCCACCTGCTTTACCTCGAATACCGCTGGGTCACCCCAGACTCACATGACACAGGTGAGATGCAGGTGGTTCGCGGAAAGTTCTTACGTTTTATGGATTTTTTTCGATTCAGCGGATGCTACCAGCGGGTCCTGATGGAACATCCGGTATGCCGGACTATCGGAGGAGCTCGCTGAGCGGGACCGTCTCGTAGGTGCGGACGGTGCGCCTGCGCTGCCGCGGCACCCTCGGGGTGACCTGGGCGGGAGCGCGGAACACCCAGCGCTTGTAGGCGTAGTAGCGGAAGAGCGTGGCGAACATCGTGCCGACGACGAGAAGGCCGTTCCCGGCCAGCGCGCCCTTCAGCCCGAGGACATAGGTGCCGAAACCGAGGAAGACCTGGGTGATCGCGAGACCGATCGCGTTGAGCCCGAAGAAGATCGTGTACTCGCGGCCGAGGCCGCTGCTCTCCCGGTGCCGGAAGGTCCAGTAGCGGTTGGCGAAGTAGGCGAAGGTCGCCGCGACCAGGGTGGCGACGCCGTTGGACGTCAGGGGACCCACGCCCATCGGCCCGTGCAGCACGTTGAAGAGCCCGAAGGTGATGACCGCGGCGATGGCCCCGACGCTGCCGAACTTCGCGAGCTCGCGCGCCAGGCGCCTGAGCATGGAGTACATGGAGAGACCAATCAGGCGGGGACGGAGGCCCGGAACCCGGTGCCGGGCCCGGTGACGCGGAGCGGCCCGCCGGCGAAGGGCACGAACACGGCCTCCCCCGGCGTCAGCCGTTCGACGCTGTCACCGCGGGAGACCTCGAGGGAGCCTTCGAGGCACAGGACGGCCCCCGGGCCCGGCACGTCGACCGTGAGCACGGGATCGGGGCTGAGCCGGGTCAGCCGGAACTGACGGACCGGAGCGGGATAGAGGTCTTCGCCGTCCTGGAGGGCGGAGGCGGCGACGAGGTCGGGCGGTGACGGCTCGAACCGGGTGATCGCGAGCAGCTCGGGCAGGTCGATGTGCTTGGGCGTGAGCCCGCCGCGCAGGACGTTGTCCGAACCGGCCATGATCTCCACGGCGGTGCCGTGCAGGTAGGCGTGGATCGTGCGGGGCCGGGCGAACATCGCCTCCCCCGGCTGGAGGACGACCAGGTTGAGCAGCAGCGAGGTGACCACGCCCGGATCGGCCGGATACTGCTCGGCGATCCGCCGGGCCCAGGAGCAGGCGAGGCCGCCGGTGCCGGCCGAACCCGTGACGACCTCGGCGACCAGGGCCCTCCTGTCGGCCTCCGGCCAGTCGGCCAGCAGGGTGACCGCGCCTCGCGGGCCCTCGGCCCGCAGGACGGCGGCGATCCTGCCGGTCCGCTCCCCCGCGAGGCCCTCCAGCAGCGCGGCGGCCTCCTCGACGGGCCGGAAGCCGCACAGCGCGGTGAAGGGCGTGAGGGCGCAGACCAGCTCGGGCTTGGGCCAGTCGTCGTGGTAGCTGCGCTTGGCGTCGCCCGCGGGGATCCCGGCCTCGTTCTCCCTGGCGTACCCGGCGGCCGCCTGGGCGGCGTCGGGGTGGACCTGGATCGACAGCGGGCGCTCCACCGCGAGGATCTTCAGCAGGAACGGCAGCCGGTCCCGGCCGGGACCGAGCGTCCCGGCCGGGTCGGCGCCGATCAGGTCGAGCAGGGTGCCGCCGCCGGCCAGGCGGGACGGCGCGCCGGGATGCGCGCCGATCCACAGCTCCGCCTCGGGTCCGTCACTCGGGACCGGCCTGCCGAAGAGCTCGGCGAGGACCGTCCTCGACCCCCAGTCGTAGGAGCGGATGACGTTGTCGAGTCGGTGGAGATCACTCATGGCCGGCTTCCGTAGCTGCTTACTTGCGGCCGTAAGGGTACTTGGTCACATAGGTGCGGAAGGTCTTCAGCGACGACTTGGTCGCCTCGATCCGGTAGTCGCCGTCACCCGGCTTGTTCATGTTGAACCAGATCAGGCCGATGATGTCCTTGCGCTTGGCGACGTTGGTCAGCAGGTCGGCGATCTCCTTGTTCCGCTTCGGCCCGCGCTTGGAGCCCGTCTCGGCCAGCAGGATGGGCTTCTTGCTGAACGTGCGGATCTTCTTGATCGTCGGCTCGAAGAAGCCCTTGAACGTCGCGTTCTTCTGGCCCTTGTAGTAGCCGATCACGCCGACCCAGTCGACGTAGGAGTTGCCGGGGTAGAGCGGCTTGAGCTTGACCTTGGGCATCGGGTAGATGACGTTCGGCGCCCACAGCCACTTGGCGTTGGTCGCGCCCTCGGCCTTGAAGATGTCGTGGATGTGGCGCCAGGCCGCGACGAACTGCTTCGCGGTGGTCTTCTTGGTCGCCCAGTCGTACCACCACCCGTTCATCTCGTGCCCGAAGCTGATCATGACGGGCACCTTGCTGGCCTTGACCTGCTTGGCGTAGGCGTGCAGGAACGCGTCGCTGTCGCCCGCCGCGATCGTCTTCAGCGGGACGCCGTGCGGCTCCCACTCGAGCTGGGGCAGTGCGCCCACCTTGTAGGCGGCCTTGGCCCAGTCCGCCGGGTACGGGGCGTTCCAGGCCTGGAAGTGCTTCATGATGTTCGGCGCGCGGCCGACGTTCTTCTTCAGGACCTTCGACTGCGCGGCCGGGTTGTCCTTGTACTTGCCCTCGACGTAGATGCCGAGGTACTTGCGCTTGGTGGCCCGCAGGACGGCGTCCGGCTCGCTGCCGCCGGCCGTCGACACGGTGTCGGCCTGAGCCGTCTTGTCGACTTTCTTGTCCGCGTCCGAGGAGCAGCCCGCCACGAGGGAGAGCGGGAGAACGGATGCGATGGCGATGAGACGGAACTTCATACAAGGCCCCCAAGGGTCGGTGTGAAAGCGGTGTTCCGGCCCTGGGGCCGGAGGTCGCGCGGCCGGGGCGACGGCGGATCCCCCGCTGGGTGATCCTCGCCGTCGCCTCGGCCGCGACGTCGCCGCTCGTCTTGCTGACGCCGGGCTCACGCCCGGCGACGTCGATCGGCTACTTGCCGGACGGCCACGTCGGGTGCTTGGGGTTGAACCCGAAAGCGCCCTTCTTGAGCGAGGCCTTGAAGGTGTTGACCGAGCTCTGGCTCCACTCGATGCGCCAGTCGGTCTCGTTCGTCCCGACCTTCTTCTCGTTGAACCAGATGAAGCCGATCACGTTCGGGTACCGCGCGACGCCCGCGAGGAAGTCCTTGATGTCGGTGTTGCGGCGCTTGCCGACCCAGGAGCCGACCTCGGGGATCAGGATGGGCTTCTTGGTGAACTTCCGGACCTGGACGAAGGTCGGACGGAAGATCTTCTCGAAGGAGCTGATCCACTTCTTCGCGGGGTCCTGGTAGTAGCCGACCACGCCGACCCAGTCGACGTAGGACGAGCCCGGCCAGAACGGCTTCAGCGGCACCTTCGGACGGGCGCCGATCTGGTTGGCCTGCCAGAGCCAGATCGCGTTCGTGGCTCCCATCGCGCGGAAGATGTTGTGCATCCGCTTCCAGGCGCCCTTGAAGTCGGACGGGGTGTTGCGCGGGTTCTGCTTGCAGGCGTTGTAGTCCGCCTTGTACTCCCCGCACCAGCCCCACTCGTACCAGTCGCCGTTGAACTCGTGGAACGGGCTGAAGGTGACCGGGACGTTCGCGGCGCGGATGGCGACGGCGAGCTGGCGGATGTAGTCGTCCTGCTCGCCCTTGGCGATGTCGCGCATCGTGATGTCGAAGGTCCTGAGCTCGAGCTCGAACTGCGGGATCGAGCCGTTGCGCCAGACGCTCTGCGCCCAGTTGATGTCGAAGCCGCCGCCCCAGTTGACGAACGTCTTGATCATGTTCGGCTTCTTGCCGATCTTCTTGCCCAGCGCGTTGGCGCGGGAGATCGGGGTGCCGCCGGAGTTGTCCTTGGTGAAGACGCCGACGATCTCGCGCCGGGGGTAGAGCAGCTTGTTCACGTTGTACGCGCCGGGCGCGTTGTACCGCGTGAAGTTCTTCGGCATCTTGTTGTTGTAAACGGCCTTCTTGGCGGCGGCCTTCTTCTTGGCCGTGGCCTTGGCGCCGCCGGCGACGGAGGCCTTGGGCGCGCCCGCGTCGTCGGAGGCCTTGGACTGCGGCTCGTAACCCGGGTCCGTGGACTCGGTCCGGCCGCTGCCGCTGTCAACACTGGCCGTCGCCTTCGGCGCGGCGGGGGCCGCCTTGGGGGCGGGCGTGGGGCTGGCGCAGGCGGCCGCGAGAACCGCGGGCAGCGCCATCACCAAGAGGGGGCGGATGGACGTCATGACTGGGAGTACTCCAAGTTGATTAGCGTCACTACTTGACCGGTACGTCGTTGGCGATCCAGATCTCGTGAGTGCCCCGGGTCCAGCCGAGACGGAAGGGGACCGTGTTCAGGATGCGGTAGGTACCGCTGTCCCTGAGCTCGGCCTCCAGCGCCTCGTCGGCCTTGGACAGGAACGGTCGTTCCAGGACCACCAGATCGAAGGTCATCTTCTTCAGGGCCTTCGTGGGGTCGCCGGCCGAGGTCGGCGTCCACTGCGTCGGCTTGGTCTTGTCCTTCAGGTAGTAGTTGATCGTTTCGGGGTCGGACGCGAGGTACTTGCCGGTCGGCTGGACCTGGGTGGCCAGCACTTCGGCGAGCCTGCTCGCGTTCGGCCAGAGGGTGTATTCGTAGGAGGACTGGGCCATGCCGATCGACAGCAGCGCGACGGCGGCCATGATCCCCCACTGGGGGAAACGGAAGTGGCGCCCCACGATGCGCACCAGGCCAACGCCGGCCATCGTCGCGGTGAACAGGGCGCTGTAGGCCAGCGGCGGCTTCCACAGCGGGGCCACCGAGGGCGTCAAGGTCAGGAAGACCGGGGCGAGGATCGGCGGCAGGCACAGGATGACGCCGAGCATGATGCGCCAGCCGATGCCGGGAGGCTCCTCGTCGTAACCGCGGGGCACCTCCCCCATCCGGGCTCGCTTGACGTAGAAGCCCGCGCCGGCGAGGGCCAGGCCCGTGATCAGGCCGAGCCAGTGGAAGGTCCCCTCCGCCAGCGTCCCGATGTCCTCGGACTCGGGCATCTTCTGGTTGGAGGTCACCGAGGCGGTGAAGGCCGCCATGCCGATGGTCACGAGCACCAGCGGCGCGGTGCGGGCCGCGGCCATGACCGGGGCGACGACGCGGACCGACACCAGCAGCGCCAGCAGCGTGACGACCGGCAGGTAGTAGAGGGCGGAGTAGTTGACGACCACGGCGAGCGCCGCGACCGGTGCCGCCAGGAACACCGGCCAGGCCGGTCCCTGCCTGCTCTCGATCGTCAGCCAGGTCGCGAGGGCCAGCAGCGCCAGGCCGAAGGCGTCCACCGTGGCGAGCGCCCCGACGACCAGCGTCGGCGCGATCACCGCGAACGCGAAGGCGGCGGCGAGGCCGACCCGCTCGTTGAACAGCCGCCGCGACCAGGAGTAGACCATCGCGGTGCAGGCCAGCATGCACAGCAGGCTGAAGAACCTGGCACCGGTGATCCCCAGCGCGTCGACGATCGTGGGGTAGATCGACTCGTTGCCCTGGATGAAGGGCGTGGAGCGGTAGTCGGTCAGCGTGTGGACCTCGCCGACGGACGGGGAGTTCCTCAGCCGCAGGGTCAGGACGGCCTGGAGGAACATGATCGTTCCGACCATGCCGCGGCTGACCCACTCGCGCCGCTTGCTGCCGGTCGGCGACCAGCCCATCGGGGGCGCCTGCGGGATCCGGTACGGCGCGGGCTTGACGTTCGCCCGTAGTTTCTTGCCCTCAGGGCGCGCTTCGGTCATCGTGCTTTCAGTTGCCATTCGCCGCCGCCTTGGCGTCGTAGCGAAGGTCCCGGGGGTCGCCGCCCATCTTCTGGAAGGCGGCGTACTTGTTCCACGCGGCGGTCGCCGCGGGCGAGGTGTTGATCAGGTAGTTGACCGTGTTGCCCGCGTCCTCGGTCTTCTTGACGTCGAACCACACGAAGCCGATGAAGTTGTGGTTCTTCAGCACCGTCGCGAAGAGCGTCTTGATGTCGGCCGGCTTGCGCTTGACCGCGTCGGAGCCGGTCTCCGCGATGAGGATGGGCTTGGTCGGCGCGAAGCCGTTCAGCTCCTTCGTCAGATCGTGGAAGGTGCCGCCGGGGCCGAGCAGGATGTCGTCGATCGGGGTGGCGTCGGCCTGCTTGCCCCCGAAGCGCATGTAGCCGCTGACGCCGATCCAGTCGACGTAGCCGTCGCCCGGGTAGAACTCCTTGAGCGCGGGCTGGTCGGGGGCCTTGGCCGCGTTCGGGCTCCACACCCAGATGACGTTGGTGGCGCCGACCTTCTCGAACTCGTCGTGGACGTGCTTCCAGGCGTCGGCGTACTGCTTCGGCGTGTTCTTGAGGGAGTCGCCGCGGCAGGCGATGCCGATGGCGTCGCCCGTCTTGCCGGTCAGGCCCTTCGACTTGCTGCAGTAACCCCAGCGGTACCACCAGCCGTTGAACTCGTGGCCGAAGGAGTAGGCGATCGGGATGCCGGAGTCGCGGACCTGCCCGGCGTAGGCGCGGATCATGTAGTCCCACTTGCCGGCGATGATCTCGTCGAGATCCTCCTGCAGCGGTTCGGTGTCGACGAAGGGCAGGGCCCCGGCGTCGTGGATCGCCTTGGCGCCCTTGATGTCGAAGTCACCGCCCCACTCCTGGAAGTACTTGACCAGGTTGGGCTGCTTGCCGGACTTCTCGCCGAGCGCGTTCCGCTTCTCCAGGCCCTCCTGCGGCGATCCCTCGTAGGAGACGCCCAGGTACTCGCGGTCCTGCCCGCCGACCTTGGGCGACAGCAGGGGACGCAGGTCGACCTTCGGCAGCGTGATGTCGGGGAGCTCGGCCTGCTGGCGCTCCTTCTTGTTCAGCGCGGGGTCGCCGCAGGCGGCCAGGGAGAAGATCATGGCGAGGGCGCAGAGGGCGCCGGTCAGACGGCGGCTCACAGGTCCTCCTCCACCACGTCCCGGAACTCACGCGGCTGGACCAGGACCCGCCCGACGACGAGCAGGTAGAACAGGCCGGCGCTGAGCGCCATGGCGACGTCCGGCGGGTAGACGTCGGTCATCCGCCAGGCCGCCAGGCCGACCCACAGGACGGCCAGCGCGCCGGTCCAGCCCGCGTAGGCGATCCAGACGCGGCGGATCTTGCTCTTCTTGGCGCCCTTGGACCCGGTCGGGGCCCAGCCCATCTCGCGGCCGCGGACCATGTCCCAGATCGCGAAGACGTGCGCCCAGCCCTGCATCATGCCGACCGCCCACGCCTCGAGGCGGAACGGTGCCCGGTGCCAGGCGGGGAAGATCAACGTCGCGTAGATCACCGAGGGGATCAGCCAGACGGCCGCCTCGAGGTTCAGCAGCGTCGGGTCGCCGAGCAGCATCACGATCGGCAGGATCGGCGCGATGATCGCGAACAGCGCGGTGTGGAGGTAGTAGAGCATGCCCGCCGCGAACGACAGCTTCGTGTTGAACGGCAGCGGGGCGTCCCAGAACTTCTTGCTCCACAGCAGCGAGAAGGAGCCCATGCACCAGCGGTACTGCTGGTTGTGGAAGGCGCGCAGGTTGTCGGGGCACACGCCCGCCGACAGCGCGACCGGCACGTACTTGGTGCTCCAGCCGAGGACCTGGAGGTCGTATCCGGTGTGGATGTCCTCCGAGTGCTCGATCATCGTCGTGCCGTTGTTCTCGGCGAGGGCCTCGCGCCGGTACAGCGCGCAGGAGCCGACGCAGATCGAGCCGTTGCGCAGCTGCCGGGTCACCTGGACCGAGCGGTAGAACATCTCCTGCGACGCGCCCGCGCCGCGCTCCACCCAGGTCTGGTGGTCGAGGACGCGGAAGAACTGCGGCGTCTGGACGATGCCGATCTTCTTGTCGTCGTCCATGACGGGCAGCAGCTCGGAGAGGATGTCGTGCCGGGGCGCGAAGTCGGCGTCGAGCAGCAGGATGAAGTCGCCGTCCGAGCTGTGGAAGCCGAACTGCAGGTTGCCGGCCTTCTTGAAGTAGCCGCGGTTCTCCCGGGAGCCGTAGCGGAACCCGAAGTCGGCGGCCATCGCGGCCAGTTCCTCGCTCGCGCCGTCGTCCAGGACGTAGGGCGTGACCCTGCCCGGGTAGGACTCGACGACCCGGCGGACGGCGACCCACGTGTTGTGGATGACCTCGATCGGCTCGCCGCAGACCGGCAGGAACACGTCGACGCTCGGGTAGACCGCCGGCTTCCAGTTGTCGACGATCCGCTGGTGGTGGTCGAGGTCGAAGTTCTTGGAGAAGATGTCGAACCGCAGCGACAGCAGGTAGTTGATCGCCGTCACCGACAGGAACGGGACCGCGATGTACCACTGCCGGGCGTTGAGGAAGATCACCGCGCTGATGACGATGCAGATGAAGCTGACGAACGTCCCGAGGTTCAGCAGCCAGGTGTACCGGCGGACGTAGGAGTACTTCTCCTGGTCGTTCGGCGGCTGCGGCAGCAGCGGCGACGGGTCGGGGATGACCGGGACGGGCCGGAGCCTGCGGCCGACGGGCTGGGGCCGCCGCGGCATCGGCGGCAGGTCCTCCATCGTGCGCAGGGTGTCCCCGCCGCTGCCGGGAGGCGCGGGGGGAACGGGGCGTCGCGGCGGGCGCGGGCCGAGGGCCCGCTGCTGGGGCCGTCCCTGGGCGGCGGGCCTGCCACCGGGCGCGGGCCTGCC
>NZ_BAAAUV010000033.1:0-70403 GCF_039534125.1 Actinocorallia longicatena
GGCGCGGGCGGGCCGTCATGCCCAGCAGGACGGGGCCGCCGACGGCGGCCGGACGCTGGTGGCTGCTGCCCGAGATCGACGAGGGAACGACGCGGCGGGGGCACGCGCTCGCCGAGTCGCTGCTCGAGCGGTACGGCATCGTCATCCGGGGCGCGGTCGCCGCCGAGCACACGCCCGGCGGATTCGCCGCGGTCTATCCGGTCCTGCGGGCGTTCGAGGAGAACGGCCGATGCCGGCGCGGGTACTTCGTCGACGGGCTCGGGGCGGCGCAGTTCGCGCTGCCGGGGGCCGTCGACAGGCTGCGGTCCCTCCGCGACGCCGGTGAGGGCCACGCCGTGGTGCTGGCCGCCGCCGACCCCGCCAACGCCTACGGGGCGGCCCTGCCCTGGCCCGAGACCGAGGGCGGCCACCGGCCGGGACGCAAGGCGGGAGCACTGGTCGTCCTGGTCGACGGTGAGCTGACCCTGTACGCCGAACGCGGCGGCAAGACCTTCCTGACCTGGAACGCCGAGCGGACACAGCCGGCCGTCGAGGCGCTCGCCCGGGCCGTCCGCGAGGGCTCGCTCGGCCAGGTGACCGTCGAGCGCGTCAACGGGACGACCGTCGCGGAGTCACCCCTGGCCGAAGTGCTGGAAAACGCCGGATTCCACCCCACCCCGAAGGGATTCCGCCTGCGCCGGTAGAGAAAGTACGAGAAGCGAGGCAACGTCGGGCGCCATCTGAGGCGTCATCAGGGAGAAGGCTTTGGGCCTGTCTCGAAGTCGGCGCCCGTGGCGAGCGGCGTCCAGGTGCGCCCTGGAGGTGCGGAGGAGGGCAGTTGACTTCGAGACAGGCCCTAGTCCGGACGGCGGAGACGGGATCGTTCTCACGGCCGATGATCTGGCCGCCGCCTTCTGACAGGCTTGTGATCACAACGGGGAATCGGCGGTTTCGCGACCGCCCGTCAACTGGGGAGTTGGCATGACATCGACAGCAAGGTGGGTGATGGCCCAGCGCCGCAAGCGCTTGATCATCAGCCAGACCCTCCGCGACCGCGCCCAGACGGACCCGCGCCGCACCGGCTTCACCGTCCCTGAACCCGCCGACGCGGAGTAGCGACGCCGAGCGGCACTGAGCGGAGGCTCCGGCGTCCGCCCTGCGCTCGTCCGGGTCCCCGCACCCACGCCCGCGCCCGGACCCCGGGATCAGTCGGCGGTGGTGGAGAAGACCTCTTCGCGGGCCTGGGAGAGGGCGGCGTGGAGGGCGCCCCGGAGGACCGGGTTGCCTTCGACCTGGCCGAGGACGATCTGGGGGCGGGTCGGGGAGATGCGGCCGACGGCCCGTTCGATGCGCTGGGCCAGGCCCTCGCCGCCGGCGGTGCCCAGTTCTCCGGTGATGACGACGAGACCGGGGTCCAGGACGATGTTGACCGAGGCCACGCCGTAGGACAGGCGGGTGGCGAGCTCGTCGAGGAAGGCGCCGCCGCGCTCCTCGTCGGCGGCCGCCAGCCGGACGGCCTCGATGGCCGACACGTCGGAGAAGCCGTGGGCGACGGCCAGCTCACGGACGGCGTCCGCGCCGACGAGCGAGCCGAAACCGCCGGCCAGCGCGGGCTGCCCGTAAGTGAGGGATTCGGTCACGCCCTCGGGGAGCGGCACCCCGGGGACGGGCAGATAGCCGATCTCGCCGGCGCCACCCGAGATGCCGCGGTGGAGACGGTCGCCGATCATGACGGCCAGGCCGATGCCCCGGTCGATCCAGATCAGGGCGAAGTCCTCGGCCTCGCGGGCGGCCCCGTAGGCGCGCTCGGCGACGGCCACGAGGTTCACGTCGTTCTCGATCACCACCGGACGCCGCAGATCGCGGCGCAGCCCCTCCAGGACGCCCTCGTGCCAGGCCGGAAGGTCGAAGGCGAACCGGACGTCCCCCGTCCGCGGATCGACGACACCGGGCGTCCCGATCACGAAGGCGTGCAGCCGGGAGGCGGCCACCTTCGCCGAGCGGCAGGCCTTCGCCACCGCCGAGTGGACGACCGCGACCGGGTCCTCGGCGCCGTCCAGCGAAACCGTGATCTCCGCGACGACCGCGCCGGTGATGTCGGCGATCCCTGCCGTCACCCCGCTCGGACCGACCTCGAGACCGGCGACGAAGGCGCTGGCGGGCACGACCCCGTAGAGCGCGGCGTTGGGTCCGCGGCCCCCGGCCTGCTCGCCCACGACCTCGACGAGGCCTCGTTCTTCCAGCCTGGCCAGCAGCTGGGAGGCCGTCACCTTCGACAGTCCCGTGCGCTCACCGATCTGCGCGCGGGTCAGCGGCCCCTCGGAGATCAGGAGCTCGAGAGCGGCGCGGTCGTTGAGCTCACGCAGCAGGCGGGGCGTCCCCGGACGTCTGGCCATGCTCGGTCTCCTGTCGGTCAATCCGGCTGAACGGGTTTTGTATAGGAAAGTTTCTTGTTAGTTTACTGTCCACAACTCCGCGCGAGCCAGAGCTCGGGTGGAGCCCACGCCAGTGAGCACGGGGCGCGCCGCGATCAGGGCCTGACGCCGGGACATGTTGGGAACTTTAAAGGTTCTTGACGGCTCCGGGAGGCCACACCAGCTGATCACTGCGCGAAGAAAGCCTGAGAGGGGATCCCTGACCATGACCGACGCGCTGCACCGACTCGCCCGGGCGACCCTGCTCGCCCCCTTCGAAGGGGCGACGCCGCCGGGATGGCTTCTGGAAGAGCTGAAGAACGGCCTCGGCGGGGTGACCCTCTTCGCCCTCAACGGCAACGTCCCCGACGTCGAGGGGCTGGCCGCGCTGACCGCCGCCCTCCGCGAGGCCGGTGACCCGATCATCACGATCGACGAGGAGGGCGGCGACGTCACCCGCCTCGACCACACGACCGGCAGCCGCTACCCCGGCAACGCCGCCCTCGGCGTGGTCGACGACCTCGAGCTGACCCGCCGGGTGTTCCGCTCGATCGGCGCCGAGCTGGTCCGGGCCGGGGTCAACATGGACTTCGCGCCGTCGGTGGACGTCAACAGCGCCACCGAGAACCCGATCATCGGCACCCGCGCCTTCGGGGCGACCGCCGACGTGGTCGCCCGGCACGCCGCCGCGTCCGTCGCGGGGCTTCAGGAGGCGGGCGTCGCGGCGTGCGTCAAGCACTTCCCCGGCCACGGCGACACCCGCGACGACTCCCATCTGTCGGTTCCCGTCGTCGACGCGGACCTGGCTCTGCTGCACGAACGCGAGCTCGCCCCGTTCAAGGCCGCGATCGCCGCCGGGACCCAGGCGCTGATGACCGCGCACCTGATCGTCCCCGAGCTGACCGGCGAGACCCCGGCGACCCTCTCCCCCGCCGCGATCACCGGGCTGCTCCGCGACGAGCTGGGCTACCAGGGCGTCGTCGTCACCGACGCGCTCGACATGAAGGGCGCCAGCGGGGAGATCGGCATCCCCGAGGCGGCCGTCCAGGCGCTGATCGCGGGCGCCGACCTGCTCTGCCTCGGCTCCCAGGAGTTCGCCGACTCCATCCGCGAGATCACCGCGGCGATCGTCGCCGCGGTCCACGAGGGCCGGCTGCCCGAGGCGCGCCTGGAGGAGGCGGCCCAGCGCGTCCGGCGGCTGAAGACCTGGCTGGCGACCCCGCGCACCGTCGAGCTCGACCGCGCCACCGGGCTCGAGGCGGCCCGCAGGGCCGTCCGCGCCCAGGGCCGGATCAGGCTGGCCGACCCGCTGGTGATCAGGCTCGAGGCCCCCGGCAACATCGCCGTCGGGCCGGTCCCGTGGGGCCTGGCGCCGTGGACCGAGGAGATCCAGCTCGACCCCGCGACCACGACCCGCGAGGACCTCCTGGAGCGCGCGGGCGACCGCCCGCTGGTCCTGGTCGTCCGCGACGCCCACCGCCACGAGGCCCAGCGCGCCCTCGCCGAGTCCCTGACCGCCGCCCGGCCGGACACGGTCGTCGTCGAGATGGGCCTGCCGGTCTGGCGCCCCGAGACGCCCCACCTGGCGACCTTCGGCGCCGCCTACGTCAACGCCTGGGCCGCCGCAGAGCGCCTCGGCCTCACCTGATCCCACCCCAGACCGGCGCCGGTTCCCGCCACTCCCTTCGAGCGGGACACCGCCGCCCTCCCCGGCCGGTCGGCCGCTCCCGGACGGCGCGCGTCCAGGGGCGGCCACCGGCCGGATCCACGTCGCCCCGCTGACGCTCCGTGTCCTCCCGCTCCCTCATCCATGCTTCCCGATCAGAAAAAGGGAGAATTTCATCGCGGGCCCCCGGGCCCAGCCCCTCAGTTCCGACCCATGACCTGTCTGAACGGTCAGAGCCCGGTCGGACGGTGGCCGGGGGTGGACAGCCTTGGAACGGGCCATTTCATGATCTTGAGGAGAATTCCGGGTTCTCCGAGGGGGTAAATCGGGGCAGTGGTGAAATGTGGCTCCAGAGAGAGGGATACTTACAGCATGCGATTGTCTGCTCGGGTTGATTACGCACTGCGCGCGGCGGCCGAACTCGCCGCCGCCGCGGCTTCGGGGGCGGCGGGGCACCCGGTGACCGCGGTGCAGCTGGCGGAGGCACAGCAGATCCCGCCCAAGTTCCTGGAGAACATCCTCGGGCAGCTGCGGCGGTCCGGCATCATCCGGAGCCAGCGCGGCCCCGACGGCGGCTACTGGCTGGCCAAGCCGGCCGACCAGATCACCCTCGCCGACATCATCCGCGCGATCGACGGCCCCCTGCTGGGCGTCCGGGGCGAGCGCCCCGAGCACGTCGGGTACAACGGCGCCGCCCAGTCGCTCCAGGAGGTGTGGATCGCACTGCGCGCCAGCGAGCGCTCCATCCTCGAAGAGGTCACCCTCGCCCACATCGCCGCGGGCGAACTTCCCCCCACGGTCCAGCGCCTCACCTCCGACCCGAAGGCCTGGGACAGCCCCGCCTACTCCTGAGCCCATCTCCGGCAAGCCCCTCCGCCCTCAGGCCGAGGGGCTTTTCCGTCCCCGCCTTTGAACGCGTTCATATGGTGCGCTACGGTCTCACCGGAGCGCTTCTTGAACGCGTTCAGAAAGTGGTGACACCGCATGATCCCCCTGGTGAACCTCCTGATAGCCGTCGGCATGCTCGCCGTCGTCCCGCTCGGACTCGCGCTCATCGAGGACGGCGGACGCCTGCGGCCCCTCTGGTACGCCGGGGCGCTGCCCGGGGCCCTGGCCCTCTGGCTGCCCCGTGGCGCCCTCGCCGTGGCCCTGGCCGCCCTCTACGCCGCCGCGACGGCGGTCCTGGCCTCCCGGGCGCTCCCCCGGGCCATCGCGGCCCTCAGCAGCCGTGAGGACGCCGCACGGGAGGCCGCCGTCGCCACGGCGCTCGCCGCGCCCGTCGTCGCGGGCGTGGCCCTGGTGGCCGAGCGCGGCGGGTACGCGCTGTTCGGCTACGACCCGGTCATCCTGCGGCTGACGGTCGCCCACTTCCACTTCGCGGGATTCGCCGCGGCGCTCGTGGCCGGCCTGGTGGCGCGGGCCGACGGCGGGCGGCTCGGCACGTTCGCGGCCTGGAGCGTCCCGGCGGGCACCCTGGCGGTCCTGTCCGGATACTTCGTCTCCCAGTGGGCCGAGTTCGCCGGGGCCGTGGTCCTGACCTGCGGGATGTGGGCTGTGGCCGCGGTCAGCCTGCGCGGCGGGGTGTGGCTGCGGGTCTCGGGGGCAGTGCTCGCCGGGGCCATGGTGCCGGCGCTCTGGTACGCCCTCGGGGAGGCGAGCGGGCTGCCGCATCCGGGGCTCGCCTGGACGGCCGCCACCCACGGCGTCGCGAACGCCCTCGGGTTCGGCCTGTGCGGAATGATCGGATGGCGGATGACGAAGGAGCCGGTGCTGTGAGCTTCACCTACGCCGAGGTCGGTGCGACCAGGACCGGAGACCTCCCCGACGGCTACCAGAAGCTGCGCGTCAGCCGGGTCGTGGGCCACGGGCCCGAGGCCTACCGCAAGGCCGGCGAGGCGCTGATGACCTTCCGGATGCACCGGCGGATCCCCGTCGGCCTCGTCCTGGACCGGCCCCGCGCCGCACCCGACGGCCTGGTCACCGTCCGGCTCGCCGGGGTGATCAAGGCCCCCTGCCGGATCATCTGGACCGTCGAGGACGAGACGGAGACCGGCTGGGCCTACGGCACCCTCGAAGGCCATCCGGAGCGGGGCGAGGAGAGTTTCCTCCTCGAACTGAGGCCCGACGGGGCCGTCACCCTGACGGTCACCGCCTTCAGCCGCGCCGCCCACCCCCTGGCCCGCCTGGCCGAACCGCTCATCCCGGCGATGCAGCGCCTCTACGCGCTCCGCTGCTGCGCCGTCCTCAGGCGACTCGCCCGCTGAACGCCACGGCCCCGGAAACCGAAGAGCCGCGCCCCGCGGCGGTGCGGGGCGCGGCCGTCCCCGAAGGCGTCTGCGTTCACCTTCGGTGTGGGGCTCCAGGGTGGTCCTTGATCGGGGCTACTGCTGCACGGAGAACATCCAGTGCTGCTTCTCCAGCCCGGCGGTGATGCCGATGAGCAGGTCCTGCGTCACCGGGTCGGGCTCGGTCTCGGCGATCCGCACCCGCATCCGCCCGATGACGGCGGCGAGCTGCTGGGTGATCGCGGCGATGACCTTGTCCTCGGGGAGGTAGCCGGGCTCCAGGGCCGGGAGGCTCGTGGACCTCGCCACGGTCTCGACCCGTCCGTCCGGGTTCAGCCCGATCATCACGGCGCGCTCGGCCACGGAGTCCGAGGACTCACGCGTCTCGGCGATGAGCTCGTCCAGGTGCTCGTGCACCTGCTTGAACGTGCGGCCCGTGACGTTCCAGTGCGCCTGCTTACCGGTCAGCGACAGGTCGATCAGGTCGACCAGCGCTCCCTGCAGGGCCGAACCGGTGACCTGCTGGACGTCGTCGGCCAGCACGCTCTTCACGGTCCCCATGGGTGATCCCCTCCATGTCGCTCAGAATTTCTCGGTCACCCTGAACAACACGGAAGGAACCCGGCCTATGCCCCGTAAGGGATAAGAAAGATCCCCGGACGGGTCAAGCCGCGACCATGTCCCCCCGTACGATCGCTTCCGGAGAATCCGGCACCGAGGCCGCGGGAACGGCGATGCGCTCGTGCTGCGGGGGCGGACCGGCGAGAACCGGTTCGGCCTGCAGTTCGGCGAGCGCCAGTAGATCGGAGACTTCTCGGAGGACGTGCGACAGCGGCACGCCCAATGCCTTGCAGATCGCCGCGAGCAGTTCAGAAGACGCTTCCTTCTGACCGCGTTCCACCTCAGAGAGATATCCCAGCGACACCCGGGCCGCGGCGGACACCTCGCGGAGGGTGCGACCCTGGCGCAGCCGGAGCTGCCGCAGAACGTCACCCAGCAGCTGACGAAGCAGGACCATCGCTCGCTCCCTCCCCTTCGTGCGGACCATCTGACTGTTCCACCGTACCCGTCCCGGCCGTGGCCTTGGCAGAGCCGGGAAATCGTGTTCGCTGCGAACGTAACGCTGTAATCAGGTCAAACCTTCCCGATCTTCCTGATCCTCTTCCCAGTCTCGAACCATTGCAACCCCCAATATTTCATGTCTTAGCAGGTCCAGTGCATGGACAACGGTCATCCGCCGGACCAGTGGACGTGCCCTGCCGCCGTCGGACGGCAGCGGCAGCACGGGGGTCACCGATCGGTTTCCCGACGGCCCGGAGATGCCGATATGGACGGTTCCGACGGGTTTCGCGTCCTGAGGGTCGGGTCCGGCCACCCCGGTGACCGCGAGGCCGTAGGTGGCCCCGAGCCGTTCGCGCACCCCTGCGGCCATCTCCACGGCCACCTGAGGGTCGACGGCCCCCCGCTCCTCCAGCAGCGCCTCCGGGACGCCCAGGAGGCTTCCCTTGAGCTCGGTGGCGTAGGCCGTCACCCCGCCCCGGAACGCGGCGGACGACCCGGCGGTGGAGGTCAGCTCCGCGCCCAGGAGGCCGCCGGTGAGGCTCTCGGCGACCGCGACGCTCTCCCCCCGGGCGATCAGCAGCCGGTTGACGGCCAGCGCCAGGGTCTCGTCCCCGATCCCGAAGACCGTCGGCCCCAGAAGATCGCGCACCCGCTCCTCGGCGGCGGCCAGCACCGCCTCCCCGGAGGCGGTGATCCGCACCTTCACCTCGGCGGGCGAGGGCAGGTAGGCCAGATCCACGCCCTCCATCGCCTCGACGGACGCCAGCCGGCTCGCGATCACCGACTCCCACACCCCGGCGGTCCGCAGCGTGAGCTGCGCGCTCGAGGCACCGGAGTCGAGCTCGGGGAGGACCGACCCCGTCATGATCGCCTGCATCTCGTACGGGACGCCCGGCAGCGCGAAGACCGGCCTGCCGCCCAGGACCAGCCGCAGCCCCGGCGCGGATCCCGCCGGATTGTCCAGCACGGCCGCCCCCGCGGGCACCTCGGCCATCCGCAGGGCCATCGGGCGCAGCGGCACCCCGTACCGCTCGGCGCGTTCCCGCAGCCGCTTCTCGATCATGGGATCCCGCTCGAGGGCCACCCCGGCCATCTCCGCGAGCACGTCGCGGGTCCTGTCGTCGTAGGTCGGCCCGAGACCGCCGGTGATGATCACGGCGTCGGCGTCGGCGTGGGCGAGGGCGTCGTTCACTGCCCCGGTGATCGCCTCGGGGGTGTCTCCCACGACCACGCTCCGCGAGACGGCCACCCCGATCCGGGTGAGCGCCTGACCCATCCAGGCGGCGTTCCCGTTGACGATGTCGCCGATCAGCAGTTCGTCTCCGACGGTCACCAGTTCGACTCGCACGGGTGCCACCCTAGTACCGATGGACGGACCGCCGCCGGGACTCTTGTTCCTAGGGACGCGGCTCGCGGAGCCTGGGCAGGGCGTCGCGGAGGTAGAGCAGGCCGCTCCAGACCGTCGCGAACAGGGCCGCGCCCATCATCAGCGGCAGCAGGGTCTCGCGCGGGCTGATGAAGATCGTCAGGGCGACCATCTGGAGGGCGGTCTTGGCCTTGCCCGCCAGACCCGCGGAGACGTCGACGCCCCGCTTGTCGAGCGGGATCCGCAGCAGGGTGATGCCGATCTCCCGCACCAGGATGACGATGGTCACCCACCACCACAGCTCGCCGAGGATCGACAGGCAGATGAAGGCCGCCCCGGTCAGCGCCTTGTCGGCGATGGGGTCCCACAGGGCGCCGAACTTGGTGCTGAGGCTCCAGGTGCGGGCCAGGTGGCCGTCCAGCCAGTCGGAGACGGCGGCGATCAGGAAGACCGCCAGGGCGGCGTTGCGCCAGCCGAGGCTGTCGTCCGGCAGCAGCATCAGCAGGACGAACGGCGGCACCAGGACCAGCCGCAGGACGGTCAGGGCGTTCGCGAAGTTCAGGTTGGAGACCACACGTGGCTCCACCTGGGTCACTGGGCTTCGCCCATGAGATCGACTCCCTCGCTGCCGGTGATCTCCACCGTAACAAGGGCTCCCACGGACAGCCCACTCCCCCTCACGGTCATGCTGCCGTCCACTTCGGGCGCCTGGTGGAATCCGCGGCCCTCCCAGGTGCCGTCGCCGAGGTCCTTCTCGACCAGCATCTCGATCCGGGTGCCGATGCGCTCCTCGGCCCGCTGGTCGGTGAGCTCCTCGGCCAGGGCGGACACCTCGGCGAGCCGGGCGTCGATCTCGTCCTGGTCGATCTTGCCGGACAGGGTCGCGGCCTCGGTGCCGTCCTCGTCGGAGTAGCCGAACACACCGATGGCGTCCATCCGGGCCTCCTCGAGGAAACCGGTCAGGTCGGCGAGCTCGGAGACGGTCTCGCCGGGGAACCCGACGATGAAGTTCGACCGCACGCCGGCCTCCGGCGACAGCTTCCGGACCGAGGCGAGCAGGTCGAGGAAGCGCTCGGGGTCGCCGAACCGGCGCATCCGGCGCAGGACGGGACCGCTGGCGTGCTGGAAGGACAGGTCGAAGTAGGGGACGACGCCGGGCGTCGTGGCGATCACTTCCAGCAGTCCCGGACGCAGCTCGGCGGGCTGCAGGTAACTCACCCGCACCCGCTCCACCACCTGGGTCAGCCGCGGCAGCAGCTTCTCCAGGGAGCGCAGGTCGCCCAGGTCCTTGCCGTAGGAGGTCGAGTTCTCGCTGACCAGGACGATCTCCCGGACGTCGTGCCGGGCCAGCCACTCGGCCTCGGCCAGCACCTCCTCGGGCCTGCGGGACACGTACGAGCCGCGGAAGGCGGGGATGGCGCAGAAGGTGCAGCGCCGGTCACAGCCGGAGGCCAGCTTCAGCGGCGCCACGGGCCCGCCGCCCAGGCGCTTGCGCAGCACCCGGGGGCCGCCGAGCCCGCCCACGGCGGCCGGGAGGTCGGTGCCGTGCCCGGGGACGTGGACGTGCGCCGCGGACCGCTCGACGGGCGTGATGGGCAGCAGCGTGCGCCGGTCGCGGGGGACGTGGGTCTCGCGCTTGCGCCCGGCCAGGACGTCGTCGAGCCGTTCCCCGATGGTCGCGTAGTCGTCGAAGCTGAGGACGGCCTCGGTCTCGGGCAGCGCCTCGGCCAGCTCCGCCCCGTACCGCTCGGCCATGCACCCCGCCGCGACGACCTTGGCGCCGGTGTCCTGGGCGGCCAGGAGGGTGTCGATCGAGTCCTTCTTGGCGGCGTCGATGAATCCGCAGGTGTTGACGACGACCACGTCGGCGCCCTCGGACTCCTCCTGGAGCTGCCAGCCCGACGCTTCGAGGCGGGCGGCGAGCTCTTCGGAGTCGGTCTCGTTGCGAGCGCAACCGAGCGTGACGAGGGAAACCTTAGGCATGCTCCCACGGTAGTGGCCGTTGGGGACAGCCCAGGACTTCAGGAGATCTTCGTGGTGTCCGGAACGCCGGGTTCGAAGGTGATCCGGACCACCTGGCCGTCCTTGCCGATCGCCCCGAGCTTCTTGCCGTTGACCGTCAGGAGGGCCGCCGCGCCGTTACCGATAATCACGCGCAGCCGCTTCCTGCCCTTGAACTCCTTGGCGGCGCTTCGGGGGATCATGCCGCTGAACAGGACCTTGCCGGCGTTGTCGCGGATGTTGACCCAGCAGGCCTTGGTCGCCTTGATCTCGACGACGACCTCGTCCTTCTTGCCGGCCAGCGCGACCGCGTCCTTGTGCGGGGTCGGCGGCGCGGTCTTCGGCTGGACGGCCGGGGCGGTCACGGGCGGCTTCTCGGCGAGGTTGACCGGCTCGGCGCGGCGGGTGTGGTCCTGGCTGAACACCTGGACGACCCCGTAGAGCACGACCAGGACCAGCGCGGTCGCCATCGCCGCGCTCCAGTTCGGCGTGCGCCGCTCCCGGAACCGCAGGGGACGCTCGGGCTCGAACGCCGTGGCCACCGAGATCGCCGCGGGGGCGCCGCCGTGCGCCTCGTCGTACTCCCTGACGAGCGGATCGGAGTCGAGGCCGAGCGTGCGGGCGATGCTGCGGATGTGGCCGCGGGCGTAGAAGTTGCCGCCGCACAGCGAATAGTCGTCGGACTCGATGCACCGGATCACGGTCTCCCGGATCCTCGTCCGCTCGCTCACCTGCGCGAGGGACAGGCCCGAAACACGGCGCGCCTCAGCCAGAGTCTCGCCGATGCTCATCCTTGAACCTCCGCCGTACCGCCGTGCTTTTCACCAGTGTAGAAAGGACGACCTACCTAGGCGATACGCAACGCCGTACTAAGAAGTCACGAATTGAGGTCGGCCAGAACTCCCGGAAGCTCGTCGGGCTTCACCAGCACGTCACGGGCCTTGGAGCCCTCGGACGGCCCGACGATGTTCCGCGACTCCATCAGGTCCATGAGCCGTCCGGCCTTGGCGAAACCGACGCGCAGCTTGCGCTGGAGCATCGAGGTCGACCCGAACTGGGTCGTGACGACCAGCTCGATCGCCTGGACGAGCAGCTGGAGGTCGTCGCCGATCTCCTCGTCGATCTCCTTGCGCGGACCGGCCTCGGGCGCGACGTCCTCGGCGTACAGCGCCTCCATCTGCCCCTTGCAGTGCTCGACGATCGCCCCGATCTCCTTCTCGGAGACGTAGGCGTTCTGCAGCCGCATCGGCTTGGACGCGCCCATCGGCAGGAACAGGGCGTCACCCTGGCCGACGAGCTTCTCCGCGCCGGGCTGGTCGAGGATGACCCGGCTGTCGGCGAGCGACGAGGTCGCGAACGCCAGCCGGGACGGCACGTTGGCCTTGATCAGCCCGGTGACGACGTCGACCGAGGGCCGCTGGGTGGCGAGCACGAGGTGGATGCCGGCGGCGCGGGCGAGCTGGGTGATCCGGACGACGTGGTCCTCGACGTCGCGCGGGGCGACCATCATCAGGTCGGCGAGCTCGTCGACGATCACCAGCAGGTAGGGGTAGGGCGAGTAGACCCGCTCGCTGCCCGGCGGGGCGACGAGCTTGCCGGCCCGCACGGCCTTGTTGAAGTCGTCGATGTGCCGGAACCCGGACGCCGCGAGGTCGTCGTAGCGGCGGTCCATCTCCCCGACGACCCAGCCGAGGGCCTCGGCGGCCTTCTTCGGGTTGGTGATGATCGGGGTGATCAGGTGCGGGATGCCCTCGTACATCGTCAGCTCGACCCGCTTGGGGTCGACCAGGATCATCCGGACCTCGTCGGGGGTGGCCCGCATGAGGATCGAGGTGATCAGGCCGTTGATGCAGGTCGACTTGCCCGCGCCGGTGGCGCCCGCGATGAGGATGTGCGGCATCTTGGCGAGGTTGGCGACGACGGTGCGGCCCTCGACGTCCTTGCCGAGGCCCACGAGCATCGGATGCTGGTCGGAGGCCGCGACCTGCGAGCGCAGGACGTCGCCGAGGGAGACCAGGTCCTTGTCGACGTTGGGGATCTCGACGCCGATCGCGGACTTGCCGGGGATCGGGGAGATGATCCGGACGTCCTGGGACTTGACCGCGTAGGAGATGTTCTTGGAGAGGGTGATGACCTTCTCGACCTTGACCGCGGGGCCGAGCTCGATCTCGTACCGGGTGATGGTCGGGCCGCGGGTGAACCCGGTGACCTGGGCGTCGACGTCGAACTGCTCCAGCACCCCGGTGAGCGCGTTCACGACGACGTCGTTGGCCTTGGTGCGGGGCTTGAGCGCCGATCCGGCCTTGAGCAGCACCGGCTCGGGCAGCTCGTAGATCTCACCGGTGGAGTTCAGCGGAAGCTGCTCGGAGCGGGCGGGCGCCGGGGTCGGGTCCGGGACGTGCGGCGGCTCGGGCTCGGGCGTGAAGTCCTGGAGCACCGGCGGTCCCGGGTCGCCGAGGATCTCGTCGACGAGGGGGCGTTCGGGCTCCGGCGGGACGTGCGGTCCCTCTCCCGCGGGCTCGACGATCGGCGTGTCGTAGGGCTTGGTGCGCTCCTCGACCTCCGGCCCGTCGTCGTCCTTCTTCCTGCGCTCGCGCTTGGCCTTGGGCTCGGGCCGCTCACGGAGCATGACCACGTGCATGAAGTCGTTGACCCGGTCGGGGATGCGGTGGACCGGGGTCTTGGTGACGACCAG
The DNA here is from genome assembly GCF_039534125.1 of Actinocorallia longicatena. Taxonomy (NCBI): domain Bacteria; kingdom Bacillati; phylum Actinomycetota; class Actinomycetes; order Streptosporangiales; family Thermomonosporaceae; genus Actinocorallia; species Actinocorallia longicatena. The sequence continues at coordinate 13,469 of NZ_BAAAUV010000033.1, forward strand.
GATCCCGAAGAACGCCACGAGCAGCAGCAGCGGCACCGCGACCCAGGCCGAGAGGATCGTCTCGAGCGGCGCGGAGACGATCCAGCCGATCACGCCGCCTGCGTCCCGGACGGCCTTCATCTCGTCGCGCGGAGCGGGCGACCCGCAGGCGATGTGGACGATCCCGGCGATGCTGAGGAACAGGGCGCTCGCGCCGATGGAGATCCGGCCGGTGTCCTCGTTGCGCTCGGGGTGGCGGAGCATCCCCCAGGCGAGGCCGACGAGCGCGACGGGCAGCACCATCGCGAACTTTCCGAAGCCGCCGCGGGACAGGGCCTCGAGCAGCTCGGTGAACCATCCGTGCGGGGTCCACCAGGTCACGGAGGCCAGCACGATCGCCGCGCCGAGCAGGGCGAGGCCCGCTCCGTCGCGGCGGTGCTCCTCCTCCAGCTCACGGGCGCCGTCTCCGTAGGCGCGGAACACCGAGCCGACGGCCTTGGCGAGCAGCATCCACAGGCCGGCGACGACCTTGAAGAACCCGAGGAGCAGCTGGCTGATCGGGTCGGGCCTGCGCGGGGCGGGGCCCTTGGCCGCGGGCTTGCGGGCCGGGGCCCGCTTGCGCGGAGAAGGTGGCTTCGCGGGGGGTTTGGACCCACCACGCGAGGAGTTCTGTGTACCTCCGGTCGCACGTGTGGCCATGATGACGAGCGTAACCCGCGCTCAGGGAAAGGCCAGGAGATATCGGGCGGCGTGTCGCCCGATCATTTCTACAGCGCGAGACCGAGGGTCAGCAGGGCGCCGAAGACGAGCTGGAGCCTGCCGGTCTCGCCCAGGACCTTGATCAGCGCGGGGCCCTGGGCGCCCGCCAGGACCGTCCGGCTGGGGCCGATGGTGAGGGGCGCGGCGAACAGGGCCAGCAGCGCCCACGGGCGGGCGATGGCGATGCCGAGGACGACCGTGAAAGGCAGCGACAGGCAGAGGGTGAACAGCACCCGGGTGATCGGGTCGCCGAGCACCACGGCGAGGGTCCTCTTGCCGGTCATGGCGTCGGTGTCGAGGTCGCGGAGGTTGTTGACCACGAGCATCGCGCAGGCCAGCAGCCCGACCGGGACCGCGGCGGCCCACGCCACCCACGGCAGCGCCTCGATCTGCACATAGGCCGTGCCGACCACGGCGACGAGGCCGAAGAACACGAAGACCGACAGCTCGCCCAGCGCCCGGTAGCCGTAGGGCGTCTTGCCGCCGGTGTAGAACCAGGCGGCGGCGATGGCGGCGGCGCCGACCAGCAGGATCCACCAGCTCGACACGGCGGCGAGCACGAGGCCGGCGACCCCGGCGAGCGCGAAGCAGATCAGCGCGGCCGCCAGGACCTGCTTGGCGGGCTTGGTGCCGGAGCCGACGAGGCGCAGCGGCCCGACCCGGTTCTCGTCGGTCCCCTTGACCCCGTCGCTGTAGTCGTTGGCGTAGTTGACGCCCACCTGGAGCGACAGGCCCACGAACAGCGCGACCAGCGCCCGCCATCCCACGAAGGAGTCCGAGCCGATCGCCACACCGGTGCCGACGGCGACCGGGACGACGGCTGCGGGAAGTGTTCTGGGGCGCGCCCCGGCGATCCAAGGGTTCATGTGTCTTTTCTGCGCAGGCGGAGGGTCATGATCAGGCCGACGCCGAGGATACCGGCCGTCACCAGGGCCGCTCGACCCGTGGCCACCGCCAGCGATTCGACCGCGGCGTCCGCCTGGACGGGCGACAGGTCGGCGATCGTGGTGCCGACGTTGCTCTGGAGCTCGCGGGCCACCTCGGCGTCGCCCGTCCTGGCCTGCATGGCGTGGCCGAGGCTGGTGGCGAACACGGTCCCGATGAGGGCGATGCCGAGCGCGGAGCCGACCTGGCGGGCGGTCGACTGGGTGCCGGAGGCCTGCCCCGACTGGCCCGGCGGCACCTCGGCCAGCGCGACGTTCGACAGCTGGGCCGAGGTCATGCCGAGGCCGATGCCGTACATGAGCATCCAGGGGGCCAGCCCGTAGCCGGTCGTCCCGGCGTGGGTGGTCAGGCCGATCGCCAGGACCGCGGCGACCTCGGCGGCCATGCCGTACTGGACGACCCGGGCGGGGCCCGCGCGCTGGGCGAGCCGGGCGGCGAGGCCGCCGGAGAAGAACGCGCCGATGGCCAGCGGCAGGATCGCCACGACGATCTGGAGCGGGGAGTCGCCGTGGGCGCCCTGGAGGAACAGCGGCAGCACGAACAGCAGTCCGAGCTCCCCGACGCTGATGAGCGAGGCGGCGATGTTGCCGCGCCGGAAGCTGGCGATCTCGAAGAGGGTCAGGTCGAGCATGACGGCCTTGCCGGCCCTGGCGCGCCGGCGCTCCAGCACGACGAGCAGGCTCAGCAGGACGACGGAGCCGCCCAGCGCGAACGGGACGGGCGTCAGCGGCCAGCCGTCCTTCTGGGAGGTCCACCAGCCGAAGGTCTGGCCCTCGATCAGCGCGAACACCAGGGCGCCGAGCCCGAGGGCCGACAGCACCCCGCCGCCCCAGTCGATCCCGGGACGGCCGTCGGGGTCGCGGGTCTCGGGGATGTAGCGCAGCACCCCGAGGACCAGCAGGACGCCCAGCGGCAGGTTGATCGTGAACGCCCAGCGCCAGCCGTGCGAGGTGGCCAGCCAGCCGCCGAGCAGCGGCCCGACCGCGGCCATTCCGGCGATCATGGAGCCCCAGATGCCGAAGGCGACCGCCCGGTCCCTGCCCGAGAACAGGGTGTTGATGGTCGAGAGCGTCGCGGGCATGATCATCGCCGCGCCGACGCCCTGGAGCGCGCGGGCCCCGACCAGGGCCCCGCCGGTGGCGGCCATCGCCGCGAGGAGGCTGGCGACCACGAAGACGCCGGTGCCGATGACGAACATCCGCCGCCGCCCGACGAGATCGGCGATCCGCCCGCAGGAGATCATCAGTGCGGCGAAGACGAGTGAGTAGACCGAGGTCAGCCACTCGGCGTCGGTGGCCCGCAGCCCCAGTTCCTCGACGATGCTCGGCAGCAGGACGTTCACCACGGTGGCGTCGACCACGATCAGGGACACGCCCAGGCTGATCACCGCCAGCCCGAGCCAGCGCCGGTTCCCGGCGTCGCGCGCCTGGTCCTGCGGTTCAGCGGTCACCGGCGCACGCATCATCATCCTGATCGAAAGGGGTTCGAGAGCTTCGCTGAAACGATAACCCCGCCTCGTGACCGCCCCGCACCGCCCCGTGTGACCCACGCGACCCGGCGGCGTCGCGCGGACGGGCCCGGATCAGCGCGGGACGGCCAGCGGGGCGGGGGCCGCGGGGCGCGCCGGGGCGCTCGTGCGGGAGCGCTGGGTCCACGCCACGCACGCCACGACCGCGACGGCCGTCAGCCCGGTGGCCCAGTCGAGGCGCTCGTGCAGGAGCCATGCCGACCAGACCAGGGTCAGCAGCGGCTGGAGGAGCTGGATCTGGCTGGCGCGGGCGATCCCGGCCCTGGCCAACCCCGCGTACCAGGCGAAGAAGCCGAGGAACATCGAGAACGCCGAGACGTAGAGGAAGCCGGCGGCGGCCCTGCCCGTCCAGTGCGGGTCCGTGGTCGCCAGCAGCCAGAGGGTGGCGGGGACGGTGACCGGCGTCCACAGCACCAGCGCCCAGCAGATCACCTGCCAGGCGGGCATCTCACGGGCCAGGGCCCCGCCCTCCGCGTAGCCGACGGCCGCCAGCAGCAGCGCCCCCACCAGCAGCAGGTCCTGCGCGCCGAATCCGCCGTCGCCGCGCGTCACGGTGAACAGGGTCACGCACAGGGCCCCGCAGGCGGCGGCCAGCCAGAACCGCCACGGCGCCCGCTCCCCCGCCCGCACGACCCCGGCGATCGCGGTCGCGGCGGGGAGGAGCCCGATCACCACCGCGGCGTGCGCCGACGAGGCTCCGAAGTCCAGGGCGAGCGTGGACAGCACGGGGAAGCCGAACACCACGCCGACCCCGACGATCGCCAGGCCGCGCCACTGCCGCCCGCGCGGCACCGTCAGGCGCGACCCGGACGGCGACCGCCTCGACCCCAGGTGGACGGCCGTCAGCGCCGTGGCGGCGAAGGCCGCGGCGAGGACGGCCCGGCCGATCGCGACCAGGTACGGGCCGAGGCCGTCGAGGGCCCAGAGAGTGCCGGGAAAGGTGAAGGAGAAGGACAGGACGCCGAGGAAGGCCAGGAGGAGCGCTCTTCGCATTTCACCAGTAGCGCTATCGTTATCTCTCATGTCCAACGATAGCAGTGTGGCCTCTCTCGCCCGGAACCTGAGGGCCGAGGCCGCCGGGATGCGGGGTGGGGAGCGGCTGTCGTCGAGCCGGATGCTGGTCGAGCGCTACCGCGTGAGCCCGGTGACCGTCTCACGTGCCCTCGCGCTGCTGGCGGCGGAGGGCGTCGTGGTGACCCGGCCGGGGAGCGGCACCTTCGTCGCCGAGCGCAGGAGCGGTAGCGGTCCGGTGGACTTCGGCTGGCAGTCGGTGCCGCTCGGGCACCGCGCCCTGGACGTGGACGGGCTCTCGCAGCTGCTGGCTCCCGCCCCGGCGGGGGCGATCGCGCTGATCGGCGGCTATCTGCCGGACGAGGCGCAGCCGCTGCGGGCGCTGGCCGCAGCGAGCGCCCGCGCGGCCCGGCGGCCGAACGCCTGGGGGGTGCCGCCGCTCAGCGGCATCCCCGAGCTGCGCGCCTGGTTCGGCTCACTGGTCGGCGCCGATCCCGGCGACGTGCTGATCGCCGACGGCGGCCAGGCCGCGCTCTGGACGATCCTGCGGTCGGTGCTGCAGCCCGGCGCGCCGCTGCTGATGGAGTCGCCGACCTACCACGGGGCGATCTCCGCGGCCAGGGCGGCGGGGCTGAGCCCGGTGCCGGTGCCGATGGACGGTGACGGGGTCAGGCCGGGCCTGCTCGCCGAGGCGTTCGCGATGACCGGGGCGCGGGCGTTCTACACGCAGCCCACCTTCCAGAACCCGACGGGCGTCGTGCTCTCGCCCGAGCGCCGCCGCGAGGTCGTCGAGGTCGCCAGGGCGGCGGGAGCGTTCGTGATCGAGGACGACTACGCCCGCCACCTCGCGATCACCTCTCCCCCGCCGCCCCTGGTCACCGGCGACCGGGACGGGACGGTCATCCACATCGCCTCGCTGACCAAGGCGACCGCTCCGTCGCTGCGGATCGCGGGGGTCGTCGCCCGCGGCCCGGTAGCGGAGCGGCTGCGGGCGACCCAGCTCGTGGAGTCCTTCTTCCCCGCCCGGCCGCTCCAGGAGACCGCGCTGGAGCTGGTGACCTCGCCCGCCTGGCCGCGCCATCTGCGCGCGGTCTCGGCCGACCTGCGCCGCCGCCGCGACGTGCTCGCCGCGGCGCTCGCCGAGCATCTGCCGGAGGCCCATCTCACCCGGCTCCCGCAGGGCGGCCTGCACCTGTGGGTGCGGCTGCCCGACGGGCGGGACGACCTGCTGGTGCGCGACGCCGCCCGGGCGAACGGGGTCCTGGTCGGTCCCGGCCGGCCCTACTTCCCGGCCGAGCCGCCCGCGCCGCATCTGCGCCTCAGCTACAGCACCGCCACGGACGAAGCGCTGTCCGAGGGCGTGCGGCGGCTGGCGGCGGCGCTGCGGGACTGAGCCTCGGGCGCGAGCCGGGTCCTCCGGTCCTCTTCCGCGGCACGGGCCCGGTCGAGGGCCAGCTTGGCGAGGTAGGGCAGGGCGTTCATCGTGCACCTCCGGCAGTTCGACACCACCTATGACGCTACGCCGGTGTCGCCTTCCTCGCAACCGGCTAAACGGTTACACTGGTGTCGATGAACGAGAACGCCGCGCTCCTGCTGAGGGACTTCGCGAACACCCTGGACGTCGAGGAATCGGCCGACGCGCTCGGCTCCCCCGCCGATCTCGCCGCCTGGCTGGACGAGCGGGACCTGAACGCCCCGGACCCGGACGCCCCGGACCCGGACACCCCGGACCCGGGCACCCCGGGCCCGGCCGCGGAACCCGACCTCGGGAACGCTCTCGCGCTGCGAGAGGCGCTGCGCGCGGCGATGGCCGCCCACCACGACGGCGGCGAGGGCGACCCCGCCGCGCTGGACGCCGCCCTGCGGCCCTATCCGCTGCGCGTCGGCCACGGGCCCGGCGGCCCCCGGCTCCTGCCCGCGGCCGGAGACCCCGCCGCCTGGCTGGCCGCGGCCCTCGTGGAGGCGAGGTCCGACGGCACCTGGATCCGGCTCAAGATCTGTCCCGCCGAGGACTGCCGCTGGTCGTTCCTCGACACGTCCAGGAACCGTTCCCGCACCTGGTGCGACATGAAGGTCTGCGGAAACCGCACCAAGACCAGGGCCTACCGGGCCCGCCGGACGCCCGGCCCCGGGCCGACCCAGTAGCGTTGCGGCTCATGAAGGCGGATGTGGGCGTACGGGAAGCGCGGCGCGGCGACGCCGCGGCGGTGGCGGAGATCCAGGTCAGGGCCTGGCAGTCGGCCTACCGGGGGTTCATGCCCGCCGAGACCCTCGCCGCCCTGCCCGAGGGCGTCGGGCGGTTCCGCGAGCAGTGGGCCGAGGCCGCCGCGGCGCCCGCCCGGCACCGGCTGCTCGTCGCGGTCGCCGAGGGGATCGTCACCGGCTTCGCCGCCTACTCCCCCGCCACCGACCCCGACCAGGACGAGACGGCCGCCGAGCTGATCGCCCTGCACGTCGACCCGTTGCGGGCCCGCGAGGGCCACGGCAGCCGCCTGCTCGCCGCCGCCGTCGACCTGCTGCGCGAGGACTCCTACGCGACGGTCGTCACCTGGGTCTTCACCGAGGACGCCGCCCTGCGCGGCTTCCTCGAGCCCGCCGGATGGGCGCCCGACGAGGCCACCAGGACCCTCGAACTGGACGAACCCGTCCACATGATCCGGCTCCACACGAACCTTTCGGCGGAACCGGCCGTCTAGGGGCTGTTTCAAAGTCAACTGCCCTACTGCGCGGCGCCCAGGCACGCACCTCGCGAGGTTGTCGTCGGTCGCCGACCCAACCAGGTCGACTCCCTCCTCCGCCCCCGCGAGGCACGCACCTGGACGCCGCTCGCCACGGGCGCCGACTTTGAAACAGCCCCTAAGCCCTGCATGAAATGGGTCTGGCGAATACTCGCGTTCGGGACGGGCCTGATCCTGCTGTTCGGCGTCCAGACCTGGGTCTGGTGGCAGGGCGACCCCGAGGCGGGCGGCACGGAGACCAACGCCCTGTGGGCCCGCCACCAGTGGGTCGGCGAGGCGCACACCGAGGCCGAGTACGCGGGCTTCGTCCGGCTGCTCCGGCAGAACAAGATCACTGACGTCTACTTCCACGCGGGCCCGTTCGAGCCGGACGGGACGATCCCGCCGGGCAAGTACGCCCACGCCCGCGAGCTCACCGCAGCGATGCGCCGTCTCGCCCCCGACGTGCGGATCCAGGCCTACCTCGGGCAGATCCGCGTGGTCGAGGGCCACGGCGTCCTCGACCTGGACGACCCCGCGAACCGCCGGCGGATGGTCGCGAGCGCACAGATCATGATCGGCCTCGGGTTCGACGGCATCCACTACGACCTCGAGCCGATCTACCCCGGCGACACCGCCTTCCTCGGCCTGCTCGACGCCACCAGGAAGATCGCCCCGCTGCTGTCGGTGGCCCTGGAGCAGCAGACGCTCGTCGACGCCGCCCAGCCCGTCCTCGACGCCCTCCTGCCCCGCTCCGGCCGCTTCAAGTACCCCGCCCGCCCCACCGACGGCTACCTGCGCGAGGTCGCCCGCAGGGTCGACCAGGTCGCGATCATGGCCTACGACACGGAGATGCCGACGGAGAGCCTGGTCGGACGGCACTTCGCCTGGCACACCGAGCACACCCTCCGGGTGATCGGCGACCGGGTCACCGTCTTCATCGGCGTGCCGACCTATCCGGCCCTCTTCGACTGGTCGGAAACCCTTCCGGTCGCCGTCCGCGGGGTCCGCAAGGGCCTCGACGCGCTGGGCCGCGCCCCCGCCAAGCCGTTCGGCCTGGGCGTCTACGCCGACTGGACGACCTCCGAGGCGGACTGGGCAGATTACCGACGGGTATGGCCACCCCACGCAAGGTGACATAACTCACTCCTTCCCGATACCCCCGTTGCAACGTTCCCGTTTCCACGTCTTCGCAGGTCAACAAGGGTGTTGCCGAACGCCCCGCACGGGGTAAACATCGGTGCGGCGGCCCCGGTAAGCCGCGGGAAGAGGGCGATGAGCATGGAGTACAGCGCGCAGCAGACGCTGGCCGAACTCACCGACGAGTTCGCGGGCTGGCGTATCGGCCGGGGCGGTTCCGGTCACTGGTGGGCGGTGCGCGAGAACGACCTGATCCGGACGCCGCACGTGGAGGAGCTCCGCGCCACGCTGACGTCCCTGGCCGAATCCCTCACCCACGGAAGGACGGGCGAACTGGCCGACATGGTGGGCTGAAAGTAACGTTTCGGAATCTCGCCAGAAAACCACCGTAACGCGGGAAATGCATGTCACGATGACGGAGGTAGACGCCGTCGATCTGCGTACCCCCGAGCGTAGATCGGCGGCGTCTGCCGTCCTCCGGTACGGTTCATGCCATGGCACCCAGCACTACACCCGACGCCCCGTTCGGCCGGATGCTGACCGCTATGGTCACCCCGATCAACCCGGACGGCTCCGTGGACTTCGACGCGGCGGCAGCCCTGGCGACCTACCTGGTCGAGGAGCAGCGCCACGACGGACTGGTGATCAACGGCACCACCGGAGAGTCGCCCACCACCAACGACGACGAGAAAGAGCGCGTCCTGCGCGCCGTCGTCGAGGCGGTCGGGGACCGGGCGTCGATCGTGTTCGGCGCGGGCAGCAACGACACCCAGCACAGCATCAAGCTGGCCCGCATGGCCCAGGACGCCGGCGCCGACGGCCTGCTGACGGTCACGCCGTACTACAACAAGCCCCCGCAGGAGGGCGTGTTCCGGCACATGACGGCCATCGCCGACTCCACTGACCTGCCGGTCATGCTGTACGACATCCCCGGCCGCGCGGGCATCCCGATCGAGGTCGACACCCTCATCCGGCTCGGCGCGCATGAGAAGATCGTCGCGGTGAAGGACGCCAAGGCCGACCTCTTCGCCTCCTCCCGGGTCATGGCGGCGACGGACCTGGCCTTCTACTCCGGGGACGACCCGCTGAACCTCGCCTGGCTGTCCCAGGGGGCCGTCGGCTTCGTCTCGGTCGTGGGGCACGTGGCGGGCGCCGACCTGCATGAGATGATTGACCTATACAAGTGCGGTGACACCGCCGGAGCGCTCGCGATCCACCGCAGGCTGCTCCCGGTGATCACCGCGATCATGACGCGCACCCAGGGCGTCATCGCGGTCAAGGCCGCGCTGAGGCTCCTGGGCAAGCCCGGCGGGAGCGTACGCCTCCCTCTGGTGGACGCCACGCCTGAATTCGTGGCACAGCTACGTGAAGACCTGATCGCAGGGGGAATCAAAGTGGAGGCTACTGAGTGAGCTGCATGAGCGGGGTGGGCCGATGAGCCACCCGCATCCCGAGCTGAGCAGACCGCCGAAGCCGGCGGCCGGAGCCCTGCGCATCGTCGCGCTGGGCGGGCTCGGCGAGATCGGCCGCAACATGGCCGTGTTCGAGTACGACAAGCGGCTGCTGATCGTCGACTGCGGGGTGCTCTTCCCGGAGGAGGAGCAGCCCGGCGTCGACCTGATCCTGCCGGACTTCGACTACATCCGGGACCGCCTGGACGACATCGAGGCCGTGGTCCTCACCCACGGGCACGAGGACCACATCGGAGCGGTGCCGTACCTGCTGCGTGAGCGCGGGGACATTCCGCTCATCGGCTCGCGGCTGACGCTGGCCCTGATCGAGGCCAAGCTGCAGGAACACCGGATCAAGCCGATCCTGCAGGTCGTCGCGGACGGCGAGCGCCGCACGGTCGGCCCGTTCGACTGCGAGTTCCTGTCGGTCACGCACTCGATCCCGGACGCCCTGGCGGTCGCCATCCGCACACCCGCCGGGCTCGTCGTCCACACCGGCGACTTCAAGATGGACCAGCTTCCGCTCGACGGCCGGCTCACCGACCTGCCGTCGTTCGCGCGGCTCGGGTCCGAGGGCATCGACCTTCTGATGTCGGACTCGACCAACGCCGAGGTGCCGGGGTTCGTCACGGCGGAGCGCGACATCTCCGCGGCCATCAACAACGTGTTCCGCACGGCCGAGGAGCGCGTCATCGTCGCCTCCTTCGCCTCGCACGTCCACCGGGTCCAGCAGGTGCTGAACGCGGCGGCCGCGGCGAACCGCAAGGTCGCCTTCGTGGGCCGTTCGATGGTCCGCAACATGGGCGTCGCCAAGGACCTGGGCTACCTCGACGTGCCCGACGGCCTGCTGGTCGAGCTCAAGCAGCTCGACGAGCTGCCGCCGGAGCGGGTCGTGCTGGTGTGCACGGGGTCGCAGGGCGAGCCGATGTCGGCGCTGTCCCGGATGGCCAACCGCGACCACCACCAGATCCGGATCACCGAGCGCGACACGGTCATGCTGGCCTCGTCGCTGATCCCCGGCAACGAGAACTCGGTCAACCGGGTGATCAACGGGCTGACCCGCTGGGGCGCCCGCGTCGTGCACAAGGGCAACGCCCTGGTCCACGTGTCGGGTCACTCCTCGGCCGGTGAGCTGGTGTTCCTGCTCAACCTGACCAAGCCGTCGAACTTCATGCCGGTGCACGGCGAGTGGCGGCACCTGCGGGCGCACGCCAAGCTGGCCGCGCTCACGGGCGTCCCGGACGAGAACATCGTCATCGCCGAGGACGGCGTGGTCGTCGACCTCGTCGACGGCCAGGCGAAGATCGTCGGCGCGGTTCCGGCCGGCTACGTCTACGTGGACGGCAGCAGCGTCGGGGAGATCACCGAGACGTCGCTCAAGGACCGCCGGATCCTCGGCGAGGAGGGCTTCGTCTCCGTCGTGGTCGTGGTCGACTCGACGTCGGGCAAGGTCGTGGCCGGTCCCGAGATCCACGCCCGCGGCGCGGGTATCGGCGACCAGGACTTCAACGAGATCATCGACCGTATCCGGGCGACCCTCCAGGAAGCCGCGGACGACGGGGTCTCCGACACCCACCAGATCCGGCAGCGCATGCGCCGGGTCGTCGGCAAGTGGGTCAGCGAGTCCTACCGCAGGCGTCCGATGATCGTTCCGGTCGTCGTCGAGGTCTGACGGGCATCATCGCGATGAGAAGGGGCAGGGCGACCTGCCCCTTCTTTCTTTTCTCTCGTACCGGGCGATCCCGTTACCAGGCGATCCCGTTACCAGGCGATCCCGTTACCAGGCGATCCCGTTACCAGGCGATCTCGGTCTGGCCGGCGTCGGCGAGCGCCTTGTTGACGGCGCTGAACGGCTGGGTGCCGAAGAAGAGCTTGGCGCTCAGCGGACTCGGGTGCGCGGACTCGTGCACGTAGTGCAGCGGGTTGGTGATGAGCGCGGCCTTCTTGCGCGCGTACGCCCCCCACAGCACGAACACCACCCGCTCCTGCTTGTCGTTGAGCGCGCGGATCGCGGCGTCGGTGAAGACCTCCCAGCCCTTCTTGGCGTGCGAGGCGGCCTCTCCGGCGCGGACGGTCAGCACCGCGTTGAGCAGCAGGACGCCCTGGTCGGCCCAGCGCGTCAGATCTCCGTTCTTGGTGGGCTCGACGGCCAGGTCCGTGGCGAGCTCCTTGTAGATGTTGCGCAGCGACGGGGGCAGCTTCACGCCCTCGCGGACGCTGAAGCTCAGCCCGTGGGCCTGGCCGGGACCGTGGTAGGGGTCCTGGCCGAGGATGAGGACGCGCGCGTCGGCGTACCTCGTGTGCCGGAACGCGTTGAAGAGGTCCTCGCGCGGCGGGTACACCGTCTGTGTCTCGTACTCCTCGCTCACGTACGCGCTGAGCGCCGACATCGCCAGGGGGTCGAGGTCCAGCCGGTCACGCCAGTCCTCGGGAAGCAGCTCGGTCAGATCCATGCGCCAACCCTAGCCACGGGCACCGACACTCGCCCGATAGGTTCTGATTCATGCGCCGAGTCCTCCCCTTTCTTTTCGTGCTGCTCGGCACCACGGCCTGCGGCGGCGGGCCGGACGGCGACGTGGAGCTGGCGGTCCTGGCCGACTCCTCCCTCAGCGACGCCATGACCGAGATCTCCGACGCCTACGCGCAGTCGCATCCGGGCGTCACCCTGGAGGTGACGGTCGGCGGCTCGCAGGAACTGTCCGCGCAGGTCAGGAAGGGCCGTCCGGGCGCCGACGTCATCGCGGTCGCCGACACCAGGACCCTCGACGACATCGGCAAGTACGTCGAGGGCAGGACCGTCATCGCCCGCAACTACCTCACGATCGCGGTGGCACCCGGAAATCCCCGGAGGGTGCGGGGGCTGTCCTCGCTCGCCGGGCGCAGGCTCCGGGTCGTGCTCGGCACCGACGCGGGCCCGATCGGCCGCGACTCCCTCCTCGCGCTGCGGAAGGCGGGCGTCACGGTGAAGCCGTCGTCGGAGGAGATCGACGTGCGCTCCGTGCTCGGCCGGGTCCGCAACGGCGAGGCCGACGCCGGGCTGGTCTACATCACCGACATGAAGTCGGCCGGCGCGGCGGCCAGCAGCGTGGCCATCCCCGCGGCGCAGAACGTCACGGCGGTCTATCCGGCCGCGACGGTCCGCAAGAGCGAGCACCGGAAGGAGGCCGCCGCGTTCGTCACGTGGCTGGCCTCCCCCGAGGGCACCGCCCTGCTGCGCAAGTACGGCCTCCAGTCTCCCTAGGCCTCGCGGGGGCGGAGCAGGAGGATCGCGATGAGGACGGCGGGCAGGGCGAAGGCGAAGGCCGCGACCCGGAACACCTCCGGCAGGCCCGCGGCCATGCCGTGGTCGGCGCTGTAGACCGACAGCAGGACTGCCGAGCCGAGGGCGCCGCCCGTCCAGGTGGCGCTCTGGGAGATCGCCGAGGCCGCGCCCGCCTCCTCCGGCCTGACCCCGAGCAGAACCGTGTTGTTGAGCGGCATGATGCTGAAGGCGCCGCCGATGCCGAACAGCAGCAGCGGCCCGAACACCGCCTCGAGGTAGCCGTCGCCCTCGCCGATGAGGGAGAACCACAGCAGCGCGCCGAACACCAGCAGCGAACCGAGGATCATGATCGGGCGGGCGCCGAAGCGGGCCAGCAACCGCGGTGCCAGCCGCACGAACACGAACTGGGCGAGCGCGAGCGGCAGGAACGCCAGCCCCGCCCGCATCGGCCCGTAGTGCAACTGCTGCTGGAGGTACTGGGTGGTGAAGAAGAACATCCCGAACAGCGCGGACGGCACGAGCAGCAGGTTGACGTAGGCGAACGCGCGGGTCCTGTCGGCGAGCAGGCGCAGCGGCAGGACGGGCTGGAGCGCGGAGCGCTGGGTGAGGACGAACAGCGTGTAGCCCGCGGCCGCCAGGCCGAACATGACCAGCGTGACGGCGTCCGGCCAGCCGCGGTCGGCGGCGGTGATGAAGCCGTAGACGAGGGCGAGCGCGCTGCCCGTCGCCAGGAACGCCCCCGCGAAGTCGAACCTGACCTCGCGGCGCGGCGTCTCGGGCAGGGTGCGGGGCGCGGCGGCCAGCACCACGATCCCGATCGGCAGGTTGATGAACATGACCCACCGCCAGGACGCGGCGTCGGTGAGGAACCCGCCGAGCAGCAGCCCGGCGGCGGCGCCCGCGCCGACGACGGCGGAGAACATGCTGAGGGCGCGGACCCGGGCGGGCCCCTGGAAGATCTCGACGATCAGCGCCAGCATCGCGGGTGAGGCCAGGGCAGCCCCCGCGCCCTGGGCCGACCGGGCGGCGACGAGCTGCCAGGGTTCCATCGCGACGCCCCCGAGCAGGGACGCGATGGTGAAGACGCCGACCCCGGCGACCAGGGTCCTGCGGCGGCCGAACAGGTCGCCGATCCGGCCGCCGAGCAGCAGCAGCCCGCCGAAGGCCAGCATGTAGCCGTTCTGCACCCAGGACAGGCCGGTGGCGGAGAAGCCGAGATCCCCCTGGAGCTCGGGCAGGGCGACGGTGACGACGGTCGTGTCCAGGGCGACCATCAGATAGCCCGTGACGATCACTGCCAGGGCGAGCTGGGGGCGGCGGACGAGGGGGGTTGTGGGTACGGTCTGAGTTGCGGTCGTCATACGGACGAGACTCCCCGAATAAGGAACGGAAACGTTCACTATCTACGGGGACGCTAACACGTAAGGAACGCTCGCGTACACTATTTTCCACGAGGAGGTCCGGGCGTGAACACGCGGCGCAGAGGCGACGAACTCCTGAACGCCATCTACGAGGCCGCACTGGACGAGGCCGTCACCGTGGGGTACGCCAAGACCACCATGGAGGGCGTCGCCGCCGCCGCGGGCACCGGCAAGGCCGCCCTCTACCGGCGCTGGCCCGACAAGGACGCCCTGCTCGCCGACGCGCTGAACCACGTCCTGCCGTCGATGGAGGCCCTCACCCTCACCGACGACCTGCGGACCGATCTTCTGGCCGTCTACCGGCACGTCCGGGCCGCGATGGACTCGCTCAAGGGCGGCCGCTTCACGAACATGAAGGCCGACGGGGGCGACGTCCTGATCCATGCGGTGTTCGCCGAGCGCGTGAAGGAGCCCAGCAAGCTGCTCGTCCTGGAGATCCTGCGGCGCGGGGCGGAGCGCGGCGCCGTGCGGCCGGGCGCGGTGACCGAGCTGGCCGCCGACACCGGGTACGCGCTGTTCTTCGACTACTGCCGCTCGCACAAGATGGTCGTGGAGGACGAGTTCCTGGTGCGGCTGGTCGACGAGATCATGATTCCGCTCGTCCGGGCCTGACGGCCGCGGACGCGGACGGCGAACGACCTGCTCCCCGGGCAGGGGTGGAGCCCGGGGCGCACGTTTGTTAACGCGCCGTCAACTTAGGACAGTGATTCGCATCACCACAATCCCCTGATATCCGCTTGTAACTCACCCGAGATCGGACGGAAGCGGATTTTCCGGGGACTCCAGGGCGGCGAGCACCGCGGGATGCGGTTCCGCGTAGATCTCGGGGTAGTCCAGGACGTCGGAGCCGGGTCCCGGCCGGTAGGCGGGGATGTCCTCGTCGGTGGCGAACCAGGTGCGCACGCCCGGACGGTCGCCGCGCGGGTCGAGCCGCACCCAGTGGTCCTCGAACTGGACGGCCACGAGCCCGTGCACGACGGCCTCGTCGCCGGCGCCCACCCGCTGGTAGCAGAAGCCGGACGGGATGCCCGCCAGGCGCAGGAAGGCCACGTACAGGTGCGACTTGGCGTAACAGAGGCCGACGCCCTGCTCCAGGACGTCCGAGGCGCGCCAGGGACGCCGCGGGTCGCCGGCGTCCATGGAGTGCCTGATCTCGTCGCGGACGAACTCGAACGCGGCCTTGGCGTAGGGGATCTCCCCGTCGGGGAACTTCGACGACCGGGCCTGGATCCGCTCGTCATCGAAGTCGACGGCCTCTGACGCGCCGAGGTAGTCCCACGGCTCGTCGGTGAAGTTCACAGCCCGAGCAGGGGGTCGAGGCCGACGACGAGGTCGTCGCCGAGGCCGGCCACCTTGCGGACGCCGAGCAGGACGCCCGGCATGAACGACTCGCGGTTCATCGAGTCGTGCCGGATCGTCAGCACCTCGCCGGAGCCGCCCAGGAGCACCTCCTGGTGGGCGATGAGCCCCGACAGCCGCACCGAGTGCACCCGGACGCCCTCGACGTTCGCGCCGCGCGCCCCGTCGAGTTCCTGGACGGTCGCGTCGGGCGAGGGGCCGGTCCCTGCCTTGGCACGGGCCTCGGAGATCAGCTCGGCGGTGTGGTAGCTGGTGCCGCTGACCGCGTCGAGCTTGTTCGGGTGGTGCAGCTCCACGACCTCGACCGACTCGAAGAACGGGGCGGCCTGCTGCGCGAAGTGCATCATCAGCACGGCGCCGATGGCGAAGTTCGGGGCGATGAGGATCTTCGAGCCGGGCGTGGCGGCCTGCCACTCGCGCAGCTGAGCGACCCGGTCGGGCTCGAATCCGGAGGTGCCGACGACGGCGTGGACGCCGTGCTCGATGAGGAACCTCAGGTTCTCCATCACGACGCCGGGGTTGGTGAAGTCGACGACGACGTCGGCCGCGGCCAGCGGGGCGAGGGACTCCTCCGCGTCGACGCTCGCGACCAGTTCCATGTCGGCCGCGGCCTCGACGGCGCGGCACACCTCGGTACCGACCCGGCCCCTGCCGCCCAGCACTCCGACCTTGATCACTTGCATCCCTCCAGCGCGGAAACCGACCGGCTGGCAGCCTATCGCCAACTCCCCGGCGGGCTACTCGGCGACGACCAGGGACAGGCCGGTCGCGCCCACCGGGACGGCCACCAGGCCGGGGGCGCCGCGGAACACGCTGCCGCCGGACCAGCGGGCGGTGTTGGAGGCGATGACCCGGCCCGCGGCGTTGGTGACGAAGGCGGTCGAGGGGGCGTCCTTGAGCGCGGGCAGCAGATGGTTCTCGAAGGAGCGGACGAAGACGTCGGCGGCGACCACCCCGACGAACGCTCCCCCGGCGTGGACGGGCATCGAGAACGTCAGGCTGTACTCGTCGGTGCAGAGGTAGTCGACGTAGGGCCCGCACAGGGAGCGTTCGACGCCCTCGCGCGGCGCGGCGAACCAGTCCCACCGCGTGTAGTCGTAGAAGGCGGGATGGGCGGGGTCGAGCTCGACGCGGAACTGGCCGGGCGGGCCTTCGGGGTCGTACTGCCACCACTCCAGGTACCAGGGGGCGTCGGGGAGCAGGCCGGGCAGGGCGACGAAGCCGAGGCCGACGACGAGGGGCCCGAGGTTGCGGTAGAGCAGCGGGCGGAGGCGGGCGAGGTCGGCGGCGCGCAGGTCGCGTCCCTCGGCGGAGACGGTGGCGGCGAGGGCGACGGTGGCGGCGCGGACCTCCGCGAGCGTGGCGAAGACGCGGTCGGCGAGACCGGTCACCCGGTCGATGATCAGCATGGTTCCGGCCCGGGGGTCAGGGTTCGAGCAGGCGCAGCTCGACGAGCCGCTCCACGGCCTCCTGGATGTGCCGTTCGGCAAGGGTACGGGCTGTTTCGGAGTCTCCGGTACCGATCGCGTTAACGATGTCGCGATGGGCGCAGGCGACGCCGTGACCGTCCGCGGGCCCATAGGGGAGCCACAGGAGCAGCCCCACATCGGCCTGGAGCGCGATCTCCTCGCGGGTGAGGCGGGCCGACTGCGAGGCGGCGGCGACCTCGATGTGGAAGCGGCCGTCGAGGCGGCGCAGCTCGGCGGGGGTGTCGGCGGCGGCCATGTCGGCCAGGGTGCGGCGCAGCGGGACGAGTTCGGCGTCGAGGGCGCGCTCGGCGGCCAGCCGGGCGGCGGCGCCGGAGATCGCGGCGTAGTGGTCGCCGAAGTCGCGCAGCTCCTGCGGGGACAGGCCGTGCAGCCGGGCACCGGCCTCGGTGGGCTTGGGGGTGCGGACGAACGAGCCGCCGCCCCTGCCGCGCCGGGTCTCGACCAGGCCGAGATGGCGCAGGCTGACCAGCGCCTCCCGCAGCGTGACGGTCGAGACGCCGAGCTGCGAGGCCAGTTCCAGCTCGCTGGGGAGCTGCTCGCCGTCCGCGAGGAGCTCCAGGGCGATCGCGTCGGCCAGCCGGCGGATCACGACGTCGACCCTGGCGGTGTTGTCGACGGGCGAGAAGACCGCGAGCCGGGAATCGGCCAGCCCCATCGCGCCCTCCCGAGATTACGTGCGGGGATCCACGTTATAAGACCGTGTCTTGAAATTAAACATATGAATCCATAGTTTTCATTTCATGGCTGATCAGACGGCCGTTCGGTTGAGCGGCGTGCGCAAGAGCTTCGGGTCCGTGGACGCGGTCGCCGGGGTCGATCTGGAGATCTCCGACGGGGAGTTCTTCTCGATGCTCGGGCCGTCGGGGTCGGGCAAGACGACCGTGCTGCGGATGATCGCCGGATTCGAGCGGCCCACCGCCGGGACCATCGAGCTGGCCGGGCGCGACGTCACCGCGCTGCCGCCGTTCGACCGGGACGTCAACACCGTCTTCCAGGACTACGCGCTGTTCCCCCACCTGAGCGTCCGGCGGAACGTCGAGTACGGGCTGCTGGTCAAGAAGGTCGGCAAGAAGGAGCGGCGGGCCCGGGCGGAGGAGGCGCTGGCCTCGGTCCGGCTGGAGGGGTACGGCGAGCGCAGCCCGTCCCAGCTGTCGGGAGGGCAGCGGCAGCGCGTCGCGCTGGCCCGCGCCCTGGTCAACGAGCCCCGCGTGCTGCTGCTCGACGAGCCGCTCGGCGCCCTCGACCTGAAGCTCCGCGAGGAGATGCAGGTGGAGCTGAAGGCGATCCAGCGCCGCGCCGGGATCACGTTCGTGTTCGTCACCCACGACCAGGACGAGGCGCTGACCATGTCCGACCGGATCGCGGTGTTCAACAGCGGCCGGATCGAGCAGGTCGGCACCCCCGCGGAGGTCTACGAGCGTCCGGCGACGGACTTCGTGGCCTCGTTCGTCGGCACGTCCAACCGGATCGGCGACGTCCACGTCCGCCCCGAGAAGATCCATCTCAGCCTCGACCCCGCCGCCGACGGCGCCCTCGGGACCATCGCCGAGGTCGTCTACGCCGGCGCCCACACCCGGTTCGTGATCGACCTCGCCGACGGCGGCCGGGTCGTCGCGCTCCAGCAGAACCTGCAGACCTCGTCCATGGACGTCATGAAACTCCGGGACGCCGAGGTCCGGCTGTCCTGGCAGCCCGAGCACGAATACTGAGGAGATCCCCCATGTGGTCCAAGCGTCTCGGGGTCGCCGCCGCGGCCCTCTCCCTGGTCACCCTCTCCGCCTGCGGCGACGACGGCGGCAAGGGCACCGTCACCGCCGAGCAGGGGTTCAAGGTCCCGAACATCCCCGCGCTGAGCTCGCTCGGCGCCGGCGAGGGCCAGGTCAACATCGTCAACTGGGCGGGCTACGCCGAGAACGGCTCGACCGACAAGGCCGTCGACTGGGTGACCCCGTTCGAGAAGGAGAGCGGCTGCAAGGTCAACTCCAAGGTCGCGGGGACGTCCGACGAGATGGTCACGCTGATGAAGACCGGCGAGTACGACGCGGTCTCCGCCTCCGGCGACGCCTCGCTGCGGCTCATCGCCTCCGGTGACGTCGCCCCGGTCAACACCGCGCTCATCCCGAACTACGCCGACGTGTTCGCCGGTCTCAAGAACCAGCTCTGGAACTCGGTGAAGGGCGTGCCCTACGGCGTCCCGCACGGGCGCGGCGCGAACCTGCTGATGTGGCGGACCGACAAGGTCACCCCCGCCCCCGACTCCTGGGGTGCGGTCTTCGACCCGGCCTCCCCCTACAAGGGGAAGGTCACCGCCTACGACTCCCCCATCTACATCGCCGACGCCGCCCTCTACCTGTCGGCGACCAAGCCCGAGCTCGGCATCAAGAACCCCTACGCGCTCGACCAGAAGCAGTTCGACGCCGCCGTCGCCCTGCTCAAGCAGCAGAACACGATCGTCGGGGAGTACTGGTCGGACTACACCAAGGAGGTGCAGTCCTTCAAGAGCGGCGACTCCGTCATCGGCACGACCTGGCAGGTCATCGCCAACCTCGCCAAGGCCGACAAGACCCAGGTCGAGGTGACGCTGCCCAAGGAGGGCGCGACCGGCTGGTCGGACACCTGGATGGTCGCCGCCAAGGCCAAGCACCCGAACTGCGCCTACAAGTGGATGGACTGGATCATCTCACCGAAGGCCAACGCCCAGGTCGCCGAGTGGTTCGGTGAGGCGCCCTCCAACAGCAAGTCCTGTGCGGAGACCGCCGACAAGGACCACTGCACGACCTTCCACGCCTCCGACGAGGACTACTTCTCCAAGGTCCGCTACTGGACGACCCCGATCGCCCAGTGCCTCGACGGCCGCACCGACGTCAAGTGCGTCGACTACTCCGAGTGGACCCGCGCCTGGACGGCGATCAAGGGATGACGACCGTTCCACGTCCGGCGCTCCGGCGCCGGACGGCCGCTCTCCTGCACCGCCGGCCGCGGCTGCGGCTCGGGCTGTTCCTGTCGGCGCCGATGCTGTGGCTGGTCGTCGCCTACCTCGGCGCCCTGTTCGCGATGCTGCTGTCGGCGTTCTGGTCGAACGACGTGTTCACCGGTGAGGTCGACCGGACCTTCACCCTCGCCAACTTCCAGGACGTCCTGAGCGAGCCGGTCTACCGGACCATCGCCCTGCGCAGCGTCCTGGTCGCGGCGATCGTGACGGTGCTGTGCCTGGCGATCGCCCTCCCGATGGCGTTCTTCATGGCGAAGGTGGCCCGGCCGCGGATCCGCCCGTTCCTGGTGATCGCGGTGCTGACCCCGCTGTGGGCCGCCTATCTGGTGAAGGCCTACGCCTGGCGGGTCATGCTCGCCGAGGACGGCCTGCTCAACTGGGTGATCGGCCCGCTCGGCATGAAGGGGCCCGGCTACGGCCTGACCGCGACCGTCCTGGTCCTCACCTACCTGTGGCTGCCGTACATGATCCTGCCGATCTACGCGGGGCTCGACCGGCTGCCCGACAGCCTCCTGGACGCCTCGGGCGACCTGGGCGCGAAGGCGTTCCCGACCTTCCGGCGGGTGGTCGTCCCGCTGCTGTTCCCGTCGATCGCGGCGGGCTCGCTGTTCACCTTCTCGCTCTCGCTGGGCGACTACATCACCGTGAAGATCGTCGGCGGGAAGAGCCAGCTCATCGGCAACGTCGTCTACGACAACATCGGCGCGGCCAACAACCTGCCGTTCGCGGCGGCCGTCGCGACCATCCCGGTGCTCGTCATGCTCGTCTACATCGCGGCGATCCGCCGCACCGGCGCCCTGGAGGAACTGTGACCCTCTCGCGTGGGGCCCGCCTCGCCCTGCGGGTCTTCATGGGCCTGGGGCTGGCCTTCGTGTACGTCCCGCTGATGCTGGTCCTGCTGAACAGCTTCAACGCCGACCGCTCGTTCGGCTGGCCCCCCAGCGGCCTCACCACGAAGTGGTGGACCAGCGCCCTGGACAACGAGGGCGCCCGGCTGGCGGTCCTGACCAGCCTGAAGGCCGGTCTCGGCGCGACGGCCATCGCCCTCGTGCTGGGCACGATGGTCGCGTTCGCGGTGCAGCGGTTCGCCTTCTTCGGCCGCGACACCGTCTCCCTGCTGGTGATCCTGCCGATCGCCCTGCCGGGCATCGTCACGGGCATCGCGCTGAGCAACGCCTTCCAGGTCGTCCTCCAGCCCCTGGGCATCGGCCTCGGCCTGTTCACGGTGATCGTCGGCCACGCCACCTTCTGCGTCGTGACGGTCTACAACAACGTCCTCGCCCGCCTGCGCCGCACCGGCACCAGCTTCGAGGAGGCCTCCGCGGACCTGGGCGCCGACACCTTCACGACCTTCCGCCGGGTCACCTTCCCCCTCCTGCGCCCGGCCCTCCTGGCGGGCGGCCTGCTGTCCTTCGCCCTCTCCTTCGACGAGATCATCGTGACCACCTTCACCGCGGGCCCCGGCGTCACGACCCTCCCCATCTGGATCTTCAACAACCTCTTCCGCCCGAACCAGGCCCCGGTCGTCAACGTCATCGCCGCCGTCCTGATCCTCGCCTCGATCGTCCCGGTCTGGCTCGCCCAGCGCCTCTCCGACGGAACCGCCTCCCACTGACGGCAAGGGCTCTGACCAGGATCTAAACAATCGCTGAGATAAAGAATCAGTACTGGGACAGAAGAAGACCTGTGAGACCGCCGGAGCGTCGCTAGCATTCCCCGGTGGGAATCAAGCGATGAGGTTCGTGGCCGGACCTGGCATCACGAAACCCGGCGGGAACTTCGCGCTGCTCTGGTCGGGGTCCGCGACGTCCATGATCGGTGCGGTCACCACCACGGCCGTGGTCCCGCTCATGGCGCTGGCGCTCACCCACTCTCCGTTCTACGCCGGTGCCGCCGCCTTCGCGAGCGCCTTCGCGAAACTGCTCATGCAGATTCCGGCCGGGCTCATGGCCGACCGGTGGGATCGGCGCCGGGTGATGCTCTGGTCCCAGTCCGGGCGTCTGCTCATCGCGATCGTGCTCGGCCTGACGATGTGGTTCGATCTGTGCTCGATCGGGCTTCTGCTCGCGGGCATCGCCCTCGAGGGCGTCTTCGCCGCGGCCTTCGAGATCGCGGAGTTCTCGATCGTCCCGCAGATCGTTCCGTCGCACGATCTTCCCGAAGCGATCGCACGGAACGAGAGCCGGAACTTCGCCGCCACTCTGGCGGGGCGTCCGCTGGGCGGCCTGCTGTACTCGGCGGGCGCCGGGCTGCCGTTCCTCGCCTCGGCGCTGGCGACCCTGGTCTCCCTGTTCACGCTGGGCGTTCTCGGCCGCCGGCTCTGCCTGGTGCCCGCCCCCCGCGACGCCCCCTCCGTGAAGGCTCTCGAACGGGTCAAAGAGGGGATGACGGTCCTGCGGCACGATCTCCTGCTGCGGAGGACCGTGGTGGTCTCCGGGATCACCAACTTCCTGTTCCAGGTGACGGGCCTGAACCTGGTCGTCATGGCCTACCAGCACCATGTGCCGCCCGAGATCATCGGCGTGATGCTCGCCGCTTCGGGCGCGGGCGGGTTCCTCGGCGCCCTTCTCGCCCCCTGGCTGCTCGACAGGGGCAAGCGGCAGCCGGGGAGCACGGTGCTGGCCTGCGTCATCAGCTGGTGCGTGGCCCTGTGGCTGCTCGTCTTCGTGACCTCTCCGCTCGTGTGGTCCCTCGCCTGGGCGCTGGTCGGTTTCACCGGCTCCCAGATCAGCGTGATGCGGGCTCGCCACCAGGCCGCCTCCGTCCCGGCCGGGCAGCTCGGCCGGGTCGCGGGGTTCTACCAGTTCCTGACCCAGGGTGCGGTCCTGCCGGTCGCGGTCCTTTTCGGCGGCGGTGCCATCGAGGCCAGCAGCGCCCGGACGATCGCGGCGGCCGCCGCGTTCGTCACCCTCTTCCTCCTCCTCATCATCGTGGCCCGCCGGTGGGACGAGATGCGGTGGGACGACATCGAGCGGCACCGGCAGGGGACGAAATCCGCCTCCAAGCCGGAAAAGACGGTTGCGGCCTCAAGCGTCCCCGGTGACCATGAGAAGCATGACCGTCACGCCAACGACCCAGTCGGCTCTCGTCACGGGAGTGTGTCTCGTGCTGACGGTGGCCCTGACCCAATGGGGCTCCAGCCGGCGGGACTCGGGGACCGCTCGTAGGCAGTCCAGGGAGGACGCCGCCCGGGAGCGCAGGCAGACGCACTGGCACATGATCGACGCGGCCTCGAAGCTCCGGACCTGCCTGGAGTTCACGGGTACCAAGAGGTGGCCCGATCTGAACGTCCGGCTCCAGAACATCCAGGATCTCGCCTCGGAGGTCACCGTCGGCGCCTGGCGGACGGCGCTGCTCGGCGAGGCCGTCCTGGCGGCCGCGGCCAGGGATCTCGCCTCCGCCGCGAGCGTCCTCGCCTCGACGGCGGCGAAGGACGCCCAGCTGGAGGACGGCGGCTTCTCGGCGGAGGTCTACCAGGCCGGTCAGATCGTCCAGCCTCCCGATTTCGCCGAGTTCGACCGGCGGCTCGACGCGTTCCTGGCGGTCGCCGGAAGCTGACTCAGGGGCGGAGCGGATCGGTGCCCTCGCCCAGAAGCGCGTACGCGCGCTCGCGCTGCTGGTCGGACAGGCGCGGCTCGGTCGCCTTGACGGCCATCCGCACCAGGCCCGCCGCGGCGGCGGGATCGCCGTTCAGGGTCTCCACCCGCGCGGCGTAGTAGAGCGCGGGTCCGTTCGACGGAGCCTGCTCCCTGACGGCACCGACCTCCTCGTCGGCCTCCCGGGGGCCGAGCCTCTCGAGCGTGGCGAGCGCCAGCGCCCGTGCGGCTCGCGCCGCGGGCCAGGCGCCGCTGCCGGCCCTCATGAGGTCGCGCAGGGCTTCTTCGGCCCGGCCCTGGTCGGCGTTGAACTCCCCGCGGGCCCGCAGCGCGGTCGGCTCGTCGCCCTCGGCCCGCAGGACGTCGTCGATTTCGGCCATGGCCCGGCGGTGGCTGCCGACCGACCAGAGCACCCGGGCGAGCTGTGTGCGGATCGCCGGGTCGCGCGGCAGGAGCGTCACCGCTTCCTCGAGCCTTCGCACCGCGGCGGCGAAATCGCCCTTGCTCAGGGCGGCCTGGCCGATGGCGGTCAGCATCCTGGCCGCCGCAGTCGAGTCGTTCAGGTCGGCGTACTGCTGGAGTGCCGCCTCGTACTGTTCGAGAGCCCTGTCGAAGCCCTCGGCCGCTTCCGGTTCCCTGCCGTCCGCCTGGTCGAAGCGCGCCCGTTCGATCATGATGTCGCCCAGGATCGCGCACGCTTCCGCGGCGTACCCGCGTCCGGACGGCCGCAGCGCCTCCTCCGCGTGCGCCGCCGCCAGATCCGGGTCCCCGGCGGCCAGTGCCGCCTTCGCCGCCCGCAGATGCGAGATCTCGTGCCCTCGGACGGCAGGGGCGGGGCGGTCGAGGGCCGGGCGGAGGCTCTCGTTCAGCAGGCGGATGCGGTGGCCCGGCTCGGAGCGGAGCAGATGCCGGTCCTCCAGGGCCTGGACGATCGCGTTGCTCATCCCGTCGGTGTCGTGGACGCCCTGTTTCACGGGGACCCCGTCGGTGAGCGTCGCCTTCGCCCAGGCGCGCAGTTCCTCGGGATCGCATCCGAAGGCGTCGGCGACTCCGCCCAGGGCGGCGGCGACGAAGGCGGCCAGAGCGCCGGGGACGTCCGCCCAGAGGAAGGCCTCCTCCCGGCCGATCAGCTGGAGCGTTCTCGGGAGCCTCTCCCACAGGTGCGCGCACACCGCCTGGAGCATCACCGGTTCGATCGGCTCTCCGCCGAGCTCGTCGAAGATCATCATTGCCGCGTCGCGGCCGAGCCGCCGGTGGGTGCCCTCCAGCGGACCGGTCACCGCGTCGAAGGCGCGAGGTCCGGCCAGGGGGCCGAGGCCCATCCACTCGGCCCGCCGGAACAGCTCGTCGTGGTCGCCGAGATCGTCACGGCGGCTGTCCCTGACGACGACCAGCAGCCGGAGGCCGGGGTGCCGGTCCAGGGCCTCGACGAGCTGCCGCACGAATCCGTCGCGGTGGAGCGCCCGGTGCGGACCGCCCTGGAAGAGGTCCTCGAACTGGTCGATGGCGACGAGCATGGCGCCCTCGTGTCTTCGCCGGTGCCGGGCCACGAAGTCGGTGACGCTCATCCCCGCGAGGGTGCCCGGCCGCTCCGACGGCGCCCAGGACGCGAGCAGCGCGAGGGTCCAGGGGTTGTGGTCGAGAGGCAGCGCCGTCGTCGGCGTGGCGAAGGTGCCGTTGATCCTGCCGACCGGCAGGGGGGCGCGGCCGGACAGCGCTCCCGCCTGGAGCAGGGAGGTCTTGCCGCAGCCGGTGACTCCGTAGAGCACCGTCAGCGGCTGTTCCGCCCACAGCCGCCCGAGCCGGGCGGCCTCGGTGGACCGTCCGAAGAATCGCGGCGACTCCTCGGGGCGGAAGGGCCTCGCTCCGGGGTACGGGTTCGCGGATTCATCAAAGGTCATCGGGCGGGGTGGCCGGACCCGGTTCGGCCGCGCCGATAACGGCCGAGAAACCCGAAACGGGCGCCTCATGGTGTGTCTCGGTGATGATGCGGCGCAGCGCGGAGAACAGCGCCGAGTCGTCGCCCTCCTCCAGGGACGCCAGATCCGTCCTGGGCAGGGGAATGAGTCCATCGCCGGGGTGACCAGTCTGTTCTTTCAACGATCCGCACTCCCGACGACTTAGTCCGGCTGAGGGAAAAGACTCCGTTGTCGCAGACGCACTATCGCACCTTTCGCACGGCGTGTCGAGAGATGTGTCACGAGGCACTAATCGCGCAGAGGACTGCCCGAAAACAAGCAAACTGCCGCCCGCAACAAAAGATCTTTAATCGCATTGAAGGCAGTGTCACGGTCCGGGACATAATGGAGTCAATGAGTCTTCGCTGAGTACGGGAGGACGTTGTGACAGTGCCCGGGAGCCCCGGTCCCGAACCTCGGGTCTGGGGCAGTCGAATACCACTTCGCAACGGCAACTTCACCGGCCGCCAGGAAGCACTGCGGGAGCTGCGCCGGCAGATGTCCGAGGGGACCACCGCGATCCTCCCGCAGGCGCTGCGCGGCATGGGCGGCGTGGGCAAGACCCAGTTGGTCATCGAGTACGCCCATCGGTTCAAGGGCGAGTACGACGTGGTCTGGTGGGTCGCCTCGGACATCCCTCTGCTCGTCCCGGGAGCGCTGGGTGCCATGGCCGAACGGCTCGGACTCCCCTCAGCCCGGTCGGTCGGCATCGACGAGGCCTGCCGCTCGGTCCTCGACGCGCTCCGCCGCGGAGACCCCTACCCGCGCTGGCTGCTGATCTTCGACAACGCCAACAAGCCCTCCGACATCGAGGCGCACATTCCGGAACCGCGGGCCGGACAGGGGCACGTCCTCATCACCTCGAGGAATCCGGAGTGGAGTTCCGTCGCGAGCACCGTCGTCGTCGACGTCTTCGACCGGTCGGAGAGCGTCGAGTTCCTGGGCAAGCGCGTCAGGGACCGGATCACCGACGCGGAGGCGGGCCAGCTCGCGGAGCGGCTGGGAGACCTTCCCCTCGCCCTGGAGCAGGCGGGCGCTCTCCAGCTCCAGACGGGCATCTCCTCCGAGGAGTACCTCGAACTGCTGGACCAGCAGCCGGTCGAGACGCTGAGCGCGAACCAGCCGACCGCCTACCCGAGCTCGATGAGTTCGGCCTGGCGTCTGTCGATCACCAAGCTCGAGGAGTACCTGCCCCCGTCGTTGCAGCTGCTGCGCTGCATGGCGTTCTTCGGGCCCGAGCCGATTCCGATCGACCTGTTCCGCTGGAGCGGCCGGTCCGCCGGGCCGATCCTGTCCCCCACGCTGTCGAACCCGGTCCTGCGCACCCGGGCGATCGGGGCGATCGGCAACTTCGCCCTCGGGAAGATCGACGACCGGGCCATCCAGATCCACCGGCTGGTGCAGATGCTGCTGCGCGCCGACCTCGACCCGAAGGAGCAGGAGGAGTACCAGGAGGAGGCGATGCTGCTCCTCACCACCGGGGCGCCCGCCAACCCCGAGGACGACGAGCTCTGGGGCCGCTTCAGCAGGCTCGTTCCGCACGTGGTTCCCGTCGGCGCCGTCGAGAGCGAGGACCCGAGGCTCCGTGACTTCGCCCTGAACCTCGTGCGCTACCTCTACAACATCGGCGACCTCGGCTCCGCCCGGAGCTTCGTCACCCAGTTCCGGGACCGGTGGCGCGAGCTGTCCGGCCCGGACGACTTCCACGTCCTGTCGGCCGAGCGGCACCTCGGGAACATCCTGCGGCAGTCGGGCCGGTACCAGGAGGCGTTCGACATCGACAGCTCAGCGCTGGAGCGCGCCCGCCGGGTCCTCGGCGCGGACGACGAGCTCGTGCACCTTCTCATCAACTCCTACGGCGCCGACTACCGCAGCATGGGCCGCTTCTCCGAGGCCCAGCGGCACGACGAGGAGTCCCGGGACCTGCATGTCGCGAAGTACGGCGACACCGCGCCGCAGACCCTGCGAGCGCTGAACAACCTGGCGCTCGACTACGCGCTGATGAGCCGGTACGCCGAGGCCGTCGAGCTGCAGAACTTCGTGGTCGCCGCCCGGAGCACTTCCAGCGAGGCCAAGGTGGAGGTCCTCATCTCGATGGGCGGCCTCGGCCAGGCGGTGCGGCTCAGCGGCGACTACCGCTCGGCCTTCGACCTGGGTGTCGAGGCCTACGAGTACGGGAAGGCCGAGCTCGGCCCCGACCACTTCCGCACCCTGCGCGCGGGCATCGACCTCGCGATCGTCCAGCGCCGTCTCGGAACGGTCGAGGAGGCACTGGACCTGGCGCGCGACGTCCATTCCCGGTACCTCTCGCTGTTCGGCCCCGCTCATGCCGACACCGTTGCGGCCGTGACCTGCCTCGCCAACGCCCTGCGCACCTCCGGCGACGTCGAAGGATCCCACGCGCTGGCCGACGAGGTCGTGCGCCGCCTACCGGTGATCTTCAACCCGGACCATCCCTTCACCCTCGCCTCCCGCGGCAACCTCGCCCTGCTCGAACGGGCGAGGGGGAACGTCGACCTCGCCCTGGCGATGAACGAGGAGGTCCTGGCCAGGCTCTCCGACGTCCTGAACCGCGATCACCACTACGCCCTCACCGTCGCCGTCAACCTGGCCAACGACCTGTTCGAGCTCGGCCGCTTCGAGGAGTCCGCCGAGCTCGACCGCGACACGCTCTCCAGGCTGAAGACCCTGCTGGGCGACGATCACCCGATGACCCTCGGCTCCGCCGCCAACCTCGTCAGCAGCCTGCGGTCGATCGGCGGGAACGACGAGGCCGACGCCCTGTCGCAAGCCACCCTCGCCGCCTACGACCGGATCCTCACCAACCGTCACCCGGACGCCGTCCTGGCCGCCGAGGGAGGGCGTCTGGACTTCGACTTCGACCCTCCGCGCTACTGAGATCAGCCGCCGTGACGGATCTTCCACTCACGAAGGTGCTCCTCCGCGCTGCGGCGGGCGGCGGCGACGGCCCCCGCCGGAACCTCGTCGCGGGCCCATGATTCGAGGATCCGGAGCATCACCGTGACGAAGGAGCGTCCCTGCTCGTTCAGGTCTCCGCCCTCGAGCAGGGTCGTGCAGACGAGTTCCGCGGCGTCGCGCCAGCGGGCGAACTCGGTGTGGGCCGTGTCGGCGGCGGTGCCCCGGTCGATGAGACGCTGCCGGCGCCAGAAGCCGCTGACGCCGAGGAAGGCGTAGCTGCCCTGGAGCAGGCCGTCGCTGGGCCGGGGATCATCCCGCCAGGGCGCGTAGAAGCGGCGCCCCCGGTCGGGACCGGTCAGCCGGACGATGTCGAGGATCGCGCACAGCTTGGTGTGCTGGATCTCGTGGACGAAGGTGAGGGCCGTGGCCCTTCCGTCAGGGGGGATCGACATCGCGACACAGCCGAAGGTCTCCCGCGAGCTGGCGCTCCTGATGCCGACCGATTCCGGCGGAACGAGGGGCGTCAGGGTGCCGGTCAGGGCCCTGACCTCGGTCGTCCTGCTCGGGTGGTGCGCGTTCAGCAGGGCCCAGCCGTCGTCGAGGCGGGTCGTCCAGCGGGCGATGTCCTTCTCGCTGAGGCGGTCCGCGAGGATCTCGCCCGGCATCCGGGACGGATGGAGGTCGTCGATGAGGAAGGTGATGTCCTCACCGGGTGCGCCGACGTGCGTCGTCCTCATGGGCAGCCAGCCCGACCCCTCCGCCGGAGCGGCGGTGATCCTGATCCGCTGGTCGCCGACCTCGACATGGGCGGCCTCCCCGCCGACGGTCACCCGCGCCACCTGGTCGGGCACGGCCGTCGCGGTGCTGCCCAGGGTGGGCAGGACGACGCGGCCGTCGAAGGTGGGGACTTCGACGACGCAGGTCCAGCGCGCCCGGATCGCCGCGGCCGCCGCCAGGGCGGCGAGCTGGCCCGGTCTCGCTCCGGCATCCTGGGCGCGCAGGAGGCGGAGCTCGGTCATGGACCAGGCGGAGACGGCCGGATTCGCCATGACGTACCGGGCGGCGGCCGGGTGGAGGCGCTGGAGGGTGCGGAGCAGGTCGAGGGCGCGGGCGGCCGCCGGGGCCTCCGGGTGCTCCACCGTGCGGGCCAGCCGGTCGACCCCCCACAGCAGCAGGGCCTGTTTGCTGCGCTGTGCCGAAGCGAGTTCACGCAGGGTCGGCCCGTCGGATCCGCCGGAGGCCAGGAGCGCCAGCGCTTCGCCGGACAGATGGTGATGGGGTCTCATCGCATCATCTCCACATCGCGTTCCATCGTCCGGCGGATGTGCCCGATCAGCGCGAAGAGGTCCGCGCAGTACACGCTCGGGTTACGGAAACCGGCTCCGGCGCGGTAGCGGTGGGCGTAGAGGCCTCCCCCGCACACGCTCACGACGGGGCAGGACAGGCACTCGTCCGCCAGGGCTGCGAGGCCGATCTGCCGGGCGGCGACGCCGGGAAGCTCCAGGGCGACGTCGAAAGGGTCGGACGCGACGTGGAGGCCCGTGAGGGGGGCTCCGTCGTAGGCGGCCTTGAGGAAGTCGGACTGCTCGATTCCGCCGTCGGTCTCGACGACCAGGACGCCGCAGGGCGACAGGCCGATGGTCTCGATCGTCGAGGCGCCGCCCAGCAGCAGGTGCATGATCTCGGCGAACAGCCTGATCGTGGTGCGCGGTGCGCGGTACCAGCGGTCGAAGACCGGGATCAGCCAGTCCGCGTAGGGGGTGGAGGCGTCGCCGGGGCGGCCCGGCGGCGGGTCGGTCCAGGTGCCGTGGGGCAGCAGGAAGTCGACCGCCGGCGGGCCGAACTCCAGGAGCGACTCGTAGGTGCCGATCGGGTCGTTCCTGAGATCGACGGTGCTGAGCAGGCCCGCGAAGAGGTGACGGTGGCCGTCCAGCATGCGGTGCAGGGACCGGGTGACCGCCCGGTGGCTGGGGCGGCCGTCGCGGAAGACCCGGTGGCGGTCGTTCGCGGACGCGTCGCCGTCGAGGCTGACCCCGACACGGACGCCCAGGGCGTCGAAGAGGTCCAGGTACTCCTCGTCGAGGCGCAGCCCGTTGGTCTGCACGGTGACGTCGACGCGGCAGCGGCAGGCGGCGCGCACGCCCTCGACGAGGTCGCGGATGAGCCCGGGCCCCGCGAGCAGCGGTTCGCCACCGTGCAGGACCACCTCGACCGAGGTCAGGCCGTGGGTCTCGGCATGCTCGGCGATGCGGCGGGCCGTCCAGGCCGCGGTCTCGGGTGACATCCGGGCGGGCTTGTCCGCCCAGCTCTGGTCGGCGAGCGTGTACATGTAGCAGTAACGGCAGGCCAGGTCGCATCTGCTGTGGATTTTGACGACGAAAACACGGAACGCGATCGGATTCCAGCCGGAACGGCGCAGCTCTCCGACGTCCAGTCCGGTCGGCCATTCGTCGTTCGGCCCGGTCGTTGTGAGGTCCACCGCCACCCACTCGAAACCATTGGTCCGTGCGCGCCCCGCGATATCAGGCCTATTCCTTTACGCCGCAAACCTTCCCGAAACCTCATCCCTGAGCCGAATCACCGCTTTGCCGCCTTCGGTCGAGCCGCACTCGTGCGGACCGGATGGGTCAGATGACGCCTTTCAGGTGGCTTTCGCGTGGCCCCGGCCGCCGGTGGGGGCGGCCGGGGTGTTCTGGGTCAGGGGGTGGCGGCGGCCGCGTCGTAGGCCTGCTTCTCCTGGGATTCGAAGTAGGTGGCGACGAGGTCGGGGCCCTCCGACCAGGCGGCGATGCCGCCGGCGGGGCTCTCGTTCTTGCTGGAGACGCCGGTCTGGACGCCCGCGCCCGTCGCGGGGTCGTACTGCTGGAACCAGGGGCCGCCGCTGGCGCCGGCGCCGAGGGCCGCCGCCATCCGGGGGTCGAGGTAGGGCCAGTTGCCCTGGCGGCTGGTGCCCACCGCCTGGAGCATCACCTTGCCGTCGTTCTCCCTGCGGTCACCCGCGGGGACGCCGTGGTCGGCCAGCGCGATCGTGGGGTCGGGCGGGTTCGGGACCACGCCGTTCCGGAAGGGGTGGTACCAGAAGCGCGTGTTGTCCTGGGGGTAGCCGATGGCCGTGGTCACCGCGGCGCGCGGCTGGTCGAACGCCACCTGCTGGCCCCCGGTGACGTCCTGGATCGGCAGGGGCCCGCCGGGCTTCACGACGGTCAGGGCGGACATGTCCTGCCCGAACGCGAAGTAGGGCGCGGTGTTCCACGTGTCGGTGACCCAGACCTTGGTGATGACCCACATGCCGTAGGGGGCGATCGCGGAGTCGACCTGCCCGTTGGGGTTGGCGGCGGCCTTCGCGTCGAGCGTCGAGCCGTCGAAGCCGGGGATGAAGACGCCGTTGAGGATGAACTCCTGGAGCGTCGCGGGCTGCCCGGAGCCGGAGTTGGGGTTGGGCACCTCGGTCTTGACGCAGTGCCCGGCCGAGAGCACGACGCTCTTGTTCGCGCTGTTCACCACGTTGCCCGAGCAGGTGGTGCGGAGCAGGTGGTCGGTGATCTCGGGGGCGTTGGTCGACTTGAGCGAGAAGATCTTGCCGACGGTCCTGCCGCTCAGCCCGGTCTTGGGCGTGGGCGAGCTGAGGGCGTCGTCGTGCCCCTGGGAGACGGCGGCCGGCTGGTGGCCGGCCGCGTTGGCGAACCTGAGGTTCTCCAGCGTCCAGAAGTCCGAGACCTCCTGCGGCGTGGCGGTGTGGCCGCCGACCTGCCAGGTGAGGGGGATGGCGACGGCGGCCGCGTGGGCCGGGGTGGAGAGTCCGAACGTGCCGAGCGCCAGCCCGGTCGCCAGCGCGGCGAGGCGGAGGGGGATGGGTCTCACGAGTGCTCCCTGGTCGAAGAGGAGGGGACCTTCGCGAGGGACGCTATGCAGCCGGGCTGGATCCGGCGTCGGCGGGAACGACGATAAGACGGAGAATCCTTGTACGAAATTCCAAGGTGACACGGAGGCCCGCGTGCTGTCAGTCAGGGTACGCCGAAGCGCGAAACGGGAGGCAGGACGTGGGATTCAGGCTTGAAGGACCGGTGCTCGAAGGGGAGCTCGTGCGGCTGGAGCCGCTGGAGCGCGGTCACGCGGCGGGGCTCGCGGCGGCCGCCGAGGAGGAGCGGGGCTCCTACGGGTTCACGTGGGTGCCGAGGGCCGGGGAGATCGAGGGCTACATCGACGCGCAGTTCGCCCGGGCCGAGGCCGGGATCCTGGCCCCTTATGTCCAGGTGGAACGTTCCTCGGGCCGGGTGGCAGGGGCGACCGCGTTCTGGGAGCCGCGCCTGTGGCCCGGCCGCGACGCCCTGTGCGCGGTCGAGGTCGGCTTCACCTGGCTGGCGGCCTCCGCACAGGGGACGGGCCTCAACACCGAGGCCAAGTACCTGCTGTTCCGGCATGCCTTCGAGGAGTTCGGCGTGGCCCGGGTCGACCTCAAGACCGACGCCCGCAACGCCCGTTCGAGGGCGGCCATCGAGAGCGTCGGCGCCACCTTCGAGGGCGTCTTGCGCAACTGGTCCCGCTCCTGGGCCCCCGGCGAGGACGGCCGCCTCCGCGACTCCGCCATCTTCTCGATCACCGACACCGAATGGCCCCACGTCCGGACCCTCCTGGAGAAGAAACTCGGTTCCCGATCCAAAAGATCGACTTCCTGAAGATTCAGGCCTCCGACGATTCCCCGAACTGAAAACACCTGGAGTGGAATTCACCCGTGGATTCACGACACTGAGTGACACCCTGTCACCATGGCGTCCCGCAACCCTCCTCTCGGCCGCAATCTGCTCATCGGCGCGGAGCTCCTCAAGCTGCGCGAGGAACAGAACATGACGATCAATGCGGTCGCTCGCAAACACCACCACTCCCCCACATGGCTCAGCACTGTGGAGAACGGCTTCACGACCGTTCGCGCCGACGACCTCGACGATCTCCTCACCCTCTACGACTGCGGTGACGCCCGAAGAGAGGCGCTCCTCTATCTGGCGCGCAGTGGCCGCCGCCGTGGCTGGTGGAACGACTTCGCCGACGAGATACCACCCGTCCAACGCGACCACGCCTCACTCGAGGCGGACGCGATGGCGATTTTCGAGTTCCACATGCAGTTGGTCCCCGGGCTGCTCCAGACCCGGGACTACACGCGCGAGATCTTCGAGGCATCGAGGCTGGTGGAGCCGGAGCGGTTCTCGGCCCTCTGCCGTTTCCGTGAAGAACGGAAGCGGCTGCTGCTCGACGGCACTCCGCCGCACTATCAGGCCATCATCTCCGAATCGGTCCTGGGGCTGGTGGTGGCCAGTCCCGCCGTCCTTCGCGCCCAGCTGACGCATCTCCTGGAGATGACCGAGCTCTCCCACGTCGACGTCCGGATCATTCCACGGAGCCATGGCTATCACTCGGGCACCGACGGCAACTTCGCCATCCTCGATTTCAAACCGGCAGGCCTGCTCCGCCATGTCAACAGGGGCGCCCTGGTCGCCATCCCGCCGATCGTCTCGGCTCCCGGCACTCACAAATACGGCCAGAACGCCGCAGCACTCGCCGAGTTCGCGCTCCCATCGACCGAGTCCCGGGAATTCCTGGGCCGGGTAATATCCGGAACATGACGGAGCCCGCCTTCTCTTGGCGTAAGAGCAGCTATACCGGCAGCGGCGAAGAGGATCAGTGCGTCGAGGTGACAGAGGTACGCGGCCATGTGGCCGCACGCGACTCCAAGCACCCCGAGCGTGACGGCCTCACGCTCGGACCCCGCGCCTGGAACGGGCTCCTTCACGGTCTCAAGCGGCGCTGACGTCCCGGGACGCCCGGCTCGGTCAGGAGAGCTGCTCGGCGAGGCCGATGACGAGGTTCTCGGGGCCGCGGACATAGCAGAGCAGGAAGAGGTCCTCGTAGCGGACGATCTCGCCGACCGGTTCGGCGCCGTGGGGGCGCAGGCGGGCGATCGTGTCGTCGAGGTCGTCGACGGCGAACATGATGCGGCGCAGGCCCAGGGTGTTGGCGGGAGGGTTCGCCGGATCGGGGGTGAGGGGGGACGGCTGGTGGAACTTCGCCAGCTCGACCTTGCCGTGGCCGTCGGGGGTGCGGAGCATCGCGTAGTCCTGGCGGACGTTCTCCAGGCCGATGACGCGTTCGGCCCAGGTTCCCTCCAGGGGGCCCTTGGCCTCCAGCTCCATGCCGAGTTCGACGAAGAACGCGATGACCGCGTCCAGGTCCTCGACCACGATGAGGACGTTGTCCATGCGCTGGATCGCCATGTCGTTTCCCTTCGGTGTGGACGGCGTCTGCGGCCGTGCCCGCACCTGGGACGGAGCGGGCACGGCGTTCTCGACACTCAGGCGAGATGACGGGCGAAGAACCTGAGGGCGCCGTCCGTCTCGAAGGGCGGGACGTCCTCGTGCTTCCCTGGATTGGCGTGGAGGGTCTTCTCCGCCGACGCCAGGGCGTCGAACAGGGTCAGGGCGTCCTCGCGGGGGACCCTCTCGTCGTCCCACTGCATGAGGAACCGGAGCGGGACCGTCACCCCGGCGGCGGCGCCCGGCGGGACCATCGCGGTGCCGCTGAGGCCCACGACGGCGGACCGGACGCGCGGCTCCGCGGCGAGCAGGGGCAGGCCGAGGGCGCAGCCCAGGGACAGGCCCCAGTACCCCGCGGGGCCGAGGCCGGCGAGGGCGTCCAGGACCGAACGCCACTCCGGGACGGACTGCGCCGCCAGCAGGGTGTGCAGTTCGGCCAGGACCGGCGCCGGATCGCCGCCGCCGGTCATGCGGGAGCGCATCTCGGTGATGAGGCGGTCGTGCTCCGGGCTCTTCGGGCGTCCGCCGTGGGCGGGGGCGTCGATGGCCACGGCCGCGAAGCCGTGCTCGGCCACCAGCCGCAGGGCACGCCCCGTGACTCCCGGCGCCTGCTTGTGCTGCCCGCCGCCGTGCCCGATGAGGACCAGGGCAAGGGGATCGGCGGCCTCCGGCGTCCACAGGACCCCGGGGATCTCGCCGAGAAGGAACGGCTGTTCGGTGACGCCGCCGGACGACGTCTGGGAAAGGAAGCGCATGCGCGTTTCAAGCCTTTCGGGTGCCTTCGTACGGGCGCTCCCTAGGCGATGAGCGAGAGGGAGCCCCGATCTGTCACAGCGTTGATCGGTCTCACCTCCTCGAGCTCGGCGCGGCGCCGATGCCGCTTCGCGAAACTACCACGGATGCTCGTCACAGGCGCGGCTCCGTCGTCGCCACGGTGACCTCCAGCAGCGAGGCCGTGCGCAGATGGGCCTCATGGGCGGCCTTCCCGCCCCGGACCCCGAACAGGCGCTTCGACCACACGAGGTACACGATCAGCAGGATGTTGATCACCAGGGCGCCCAGCCGCAGCGGCGTGATCCGCTCGGCGAGCTCGTACAGCTCCAGCGGCAGCCCGAAGCAGGTCGCGACGACCGCGAAGTACTCGCCCCAGCGGGCCAGCAGCCACAGGCCGACCGCCTCCACCAGCGCGACCAGGCCGTAGGCGACGAGCGCCAGCGACACCCACCGCAGGGCCTCGTCGTCGAGCGCGACGAGCGTGCGCAGTGACTCGGTGACCTTGGAATGGTCCAGGTCCCAGCCGACCTGCCCCGCCACCGGGCGCAGGATCGGCAGCTCCTTCTGGAGCACCGACTGGATCGACTCGCGATGCTGGGAGAAGCGCCACAGCCCGTACGCCGCCACCCAGACGATCACCACCCGGACCGCCCGCTCGATCGCCAGGGACCGCATGATGAACGCGTCGCGCAGCTCCCGGCCCCGCTTGACCAGCGGCGCCCGGTCGGCGGGCCCGTCACCGTGCGGCTCTCCGTGGACGTAGTCGCCGCACCGCAGGCACCGCCACGCCTCCCCCACCGGGGTCGGGGCGTGCAGCAGATCCCGCAGCTCCGCCTCGTCGGGCGCGTAGGTGACATGGCCCTGGCGGGCGCACACCAGCAGACTCCAGTCCACCCGCCAGAGCCTAGGTCACCGCATTCCGGACGTCCCCCGAAGTCGCGCCCCGCGAAGGGGCCGATGGCGGACACGGCGAACGGGATTCGGCGACCGGGGTCAGCGGGAAGGGGCCGGGGCGAGGCCCTTGGCCAGGATGAGACCGAAGGCGCTGAGGGTGTAGCCGTCGTCGATCTCGCCGTTCGCGATCATCGCGACGAACGCGTCCCACGCGAACGCCCGCACGCTCGTGATGCCCTCGGCCCTGGCCTCGTCGCTGAGGGTCCCGTCGAAGGTCTCGGCGTCGATGCGCACGAGGCACAGCCCGTCGGTGCCCCCGCCGGCCCCGCTGTCGGGGTTGGTGCCGCCCAGCGCGATGACCTCGGTGACCGGGCAGCCCAGCTCCTCCTCGGTCTCGCGGCGGGCCGTCTCGGTGACGTCGGCCCCCGGGCTGCCGAAGCCGCGCGGGATCTCCCAGTGCTCGGCGCGGGTCGCGTGCCGGAAGTGCTTGACCAGGACGACCCGGCCGTCGCTGAGCAGCGGGAAGCCGGCCGCGCCCGACGCCTCGTGGGACCCGAGGGCCCGGATGTAGGAGCCCACCCGGCCGTCGGCGAAACGGACGGCGTCCTTCACGACGACGACGAACGCGTCCCGGTAGACGACACCGATCTCGGCCGAGTCTTCCGGAAGGTCGAGCAGCTTCGCGAGTTCGATTCCGTTGGATTCAGCCTCTTCCTGCCCCTCTTTGTCGAAGAGGATTTCAATGGGAGCGCCAGGCGGATTGACGAACAATTTCGGACGTTCGGCAATCAATCTCTCATATGCCTCCAGGCGGAGCGCTCTTCGTCCTGTCGCCTCATCCAAGGAAATCTCCCCTTCGCTATGCTCTGACCCGTCGGTTGTACCAAGCAGGATTCTCGCGCACGCAAATGCCCGGCCATGCGATCCGTATCGGGGACTGTTCCGTGACCCTGTTCCTCGGCTGTCTGGTCTTCGGCGCCGTCCTCGGCTGGGGCGCGGCGTCCGGACCGCGGCGCTGGAGCCGTCCGGCCCCGCCGCTGCTGGGCGTGCTGCTCGCGGGCGCCGTCGCCGGGCCCGGGGCGGCCGCCGTCGCGGTGGCGGGCGCCGTCCTCGGCTGGGCCGGGCAGCGGATCCTCCTGACCAACGTCCTTCCGGGACGCTTCGACAGATAGGGACACAGAGTGACGTTCGTGCAGTTCGGAGCGCTGGCCTTCGGCATGGTCATCGGCTGGTTCACCTATTTCGTCAACCGCTACCGCCAGACGGTCGGCCTCGCCGACGTCGCGACCATCATCGGCGCCCTGGGCGGCGGCGCGATCCTCACGCTCTTCCCCGAGGAATCGGAGCTGTTCGCCGCCTACGGCATCGGCCTCGCCCTCGGCTTCTTCGGCTATTTCGGGCTGCTGCTGCTTCTCGTCCGCAAGACCGACGGCTTCACCACGGCCTGGTTCCTCGACGGCCGCGCCCCGAAGCTGGGCGACGACGAGCGCGACGGCACCGGCACCAACCGGGCCATGCGCGGCACGCCCGCCGACGCCCCCAAGCCCAGGGTCAGCCGCCCGCCCGCATGACGAGCTGCGGCGGCGCGTAGGCGACATAGGCGAGGCCGAGCGGATTCCCGGACGCCAGCAGGCCCAGCCGCGTCGCCAGCAGGGCCTCGCCGAGGCTCCGCCCCTCCGTCACGAACTCCGTGAGCAGCCGCTCGGCCACCGGCGCCGCCAGCGACGTGAACACGGTGATCTCCGTGCCGATGACCCCGGCCGCCCCCGCGTGCTGGACGAACGATCGGAGGAAGCCCATGACGTTCGCGGGCTGGACGGCCGTCGTCTCGCACCCGTTGAGGAACACCAGGGGCGTGCAGTCCGACCAGTCGGTGTCGGGGTCGCCGACGTTGTCCGGCGAGATCCCCATCTCGTGCAGCGGCCCGACCTGGAGCAGCGGGATCCGCCCGTCCATCATCCCGTGGCAGTAGAAGTACACCAGGTGCGGACGGAGATCCGGCGCCCCCAGGGCGTCGATCAGGGGCCGCTGCCGCTCGTGGTACTCCGACAGGCTCGGGTCGCCCAGGCCGTACGCCCACGCGGGATGGCGGGGGTCGAAGTCCGTGCTCGCCCCGACCACGACCGTCGGACGCTCCCCCGGGTGCCGGATCACCCTGACGCCGCCGACCGCCGCCGAGGGACCCCAGCCCGAGACCGCGGGCAGGCGCGACTGGGGCAGGCCGATCTGGTGCCGGAACCCCCAGAAACCGCCCGGGCACACCACCGTCCTGTCCTCGTAGCGGGAGCAGGCTCCGAGGAAGCAGCGGTGGCCGCGGAGGTCCTCGCCCCTGCTGATCGCGCCGAAGGAGTCGGGGCAGAGCGACAGCTCCTCGGAGGTGGTCGTCAGCGGATGGTCGTAGAGGAGCCCGGCGGGCACGACCTGGCCGTGGTCGAGACGTCCGGCGATCTCCACGATGCCCGGCGCCCGCATGAGGTCGCGCAGCGCCTTGGCCCTCCGGCCGCCGGACAGGGAGGTGTTGATCGCGTCCCACAGCCGGTATCCGGCGATCGCGAGCGTGACGAGATCGTCCGCGGTGCGGTCGAGGTCGGGGACGGCGTAGCGGTAGCGGAACGCGTCGGTGTACTCCTGCGGGCTGCCGTAGGCGACCGTCCGCAGCTTCTCGCGGGCCTCGGTGATCGCCTCCTGGACGGGGTTCTCCGCCAGGAGGGTCTCGGCGACCAGCCCGCTGTCGCCGCCGAAGAACCCGAAGGTGCCCGCGCCCGCGCGCGGAAGGTCGAAGTGGAGGGAGGCCGTGCTCGCGGGCTGGGCCGCGAGGTCCCCGGTCCGCAGCGTGGAGTCGGAGACGTAGGTCAGTTCCGAGCGCAGGGCGCCGGTCAGCTCGGTCCGCTCGTCGTCGACCGTCAGCGTGACCTGCCGGGTCTGCAGGAGGGTCTGGCGGCAGTACAGCCGGCACACGATCCGGTGCTCGCCGGGCCGGTCGGGGGTGCGCAGGGGGAACCACAGCCGGGGGCCGCCCGCCGGGCCGCCGCCGGGCCGCGGCCCCGCCTCCGCCGAGCCGCCGGGCAGGACGGTGAAGCGCCCCACATCGGCGCCGGGGACGACCATCGCGCCGTCGGCCGAGCTCAGGGTGACGACCAGCTCGGTGCCGGGCAGGATCGTCACCGGGGCGCCGGGTTCGAAGGAGTCCGGGGCCGTCTCGGCGGCGATCTCGAGCCAGTAGCGGTAGTCCGTCGCGGTGGACAGGCACCGGCCGGGGTTCAGCGGCGTCCCGTCCGCGTCGCTCAGCCCGGTGCTGACGACCCGCTCGGCCGGGACCGGAAGGCGTTCCGGCGCGGACTCGGGGAAGTCGGAGCCCAGGTAGACCTGCTCCTCCGACTCCTGGAGGTCGTCCTCGAACCCGACGTCCCTGGGATCGCCGGTGCGGGGGGTGCGGTCCGAGGGCTCCCAGGTCTCGAACCGCACGCGGCCCACGGCCACGGCACAGAGGCCGGCGACCGTCCCGGGGTCGGTGAGCCCGGCGAGCCTGGTCAGCTCGGGGACGTCGGGATGGGCGGCGGCCAGTTCGGCCTCCGGCGACGCCCACGGGCCGGGGGCCGCCTCGACGATGTCGAGGCAGCCGTCGAACCAGGGATCGGGGACCGCGCTGATCAGGCCGGGCAGCCGGTCGCGCTGCGCCTCCGACAGGTACGGCGCGATCCTGGCGCACATGGCCGCGCTGTACCAGCCGGAGTGCCCGGCCAGGTTGCCGAGCGTGGTGAGGGCGGTCTCCGTCTCCTCCGCGCCGGGGG
Organism: Actinocorallia longicatena; assembly: GCF_039534125.1. Taxonomy (NCBI): domain Bacteria; kingdom Bacillati; phylum Actinomycetota; class Actinomycetes; order Streptosporangiales; family Thermomonosporaceae; genus Actinocorallia; species Actinocorallia longicatena. Next base: position 53,760 of record NZ_BAAAUV010000033.1, read on the forward strand.
CGCGCTCCCGGAGCCAGGGCAGCAGATAGAGCGTCTCCGCTCCCCCGGGCGGCGTCTTCGCCGCGTCGGCGAGCACGGACCGCAGGAACGCGCCGGACGGACCGGACCTCCCCGCCACCGCGGGGAACACCGCCTCGACCCGCGCCGCGAACGCCGTGCCCGCGACGCGTTCGGCGAGGACGTCGGCGACCGCGTCGGCGACGACAGGCCAGGAGTCCGGCACGTCGATCTCGGTCATGCCCGCGGCCACCGCCGCCACCGCCAGCAGGGCCTCCGCGCCCCGCACCCGGCGGGCCAGCCACGGCAGCAGCGACGGCGCGGGGTCCCCCAGGAGGTCTTCCAGAGAGGAGGCCATCACTCTCCCGGGCCGGCGATGCCGTCGAGGTACTCTCCCGTCGTGATCGACTCGTCGATCTGGGCCTCGGTGAGCGGCTCGGTCTGGTTGACCGCCGTGTAGGTCGTCCCGTGGTGGTCGAGGGCCACCGCCAGACGGTCCCCGGCCACGAGGTGCGGCAGGTTCGTGTGCAGGATCCTGACGTGCTCGTGCCACTCTTCGGCCAGCCTGGGGCCGTCGCCGGCGAACTTCAGCACGTCGTGGAGCTTGGCGGCCGAGTCGAGCCAGGTGCGCGACAGGCCGGCGTCGGCGAGCATCTCCCAGTAGGTCGTGAACAGGGTCCGCAGCGGGGCGGGTTCGAGGTCGGGGAGGTCCGAGGCCTTGGCGAACAGGCCGGACATCGCCGCCGTGAGCCCCTCGCGCTGCCGGGCCTCGCGCGCCGTCCGGCCGCCCTCCATCCTCTGCCGGTAGCGGATGACGCCGAGGGCCAGGGCGTTGGCGTGCTTCAGCTCGGGCCTGTCGTCGGAGCGGGGCACCGAGGACAGGTACTCGCTGTTCGCCTCCGCCGAGTCGGCGAGCACGGCGTTGTAGAAGGTGTCGATGAGCTCCACCAGCAGCTCCCATCCGAACACCTCCTCGGCGCCCGCCCCCTCGTCCCGCTCCTTCCGGGTCCTGACGTGCACCCACCCGCGAGCCCCCCACAGCTCCTCCTCGGTCGTCAGGAGCCGCGCGCGCAGGGACTCGGCCAGATCGACCGGGCAGCGCACGCTCCCGGCCACCTCGGCGAGCGTCTCCTTGTCGAGACGGGCGAAGGTCTCCAGGAGCGTCTTCAGGGGGAATCTCGCGTCACGCGTCTTCCCGCCCCTGTCCGGATCGGCCGCGATGTAGTCGTTGAAGCGCAGCACGGTCGCGTAGTGGCGGTCCAGGCCCAGCTCCGCGAGCCAGGCGGGAGGGGACGCCGCCCGGCGCTCCAGCAGGTCGGCCAGCTCCAGCCTGCGCGGGGTGTCGAGATCGATCGGCTTCCACGCCGACATCATGAACCGGGGGCCCGGCCCGACCAGGCGGAGCTGCTTGACGCAGGCGTCGATGAAGTCGTCCGCGTTGAACCAGCGGAGCTGGAACGGCCCCGCCGCCAGCAACCGCCCCTTGTCGTCGCCGGAGGTACGGCCGATGACCTCGGCGCGGGTCTCCATCGCCACGTCGAGGATCTCCAGGACGGCCCGGGAGTCGAAGGCGTAGGTGTTGTTGAGCATGATCGGCCTGCCCAGCAGCAGGCTGATGACGGTCTCGGCCTGCGACTGCGCGAGGTTGGCGTGCTCGGGACGGTCCAGGGCCGTGACCCGGGTCGAGTCGTAGGACTCCTGGAAGACCGGATGGTTCAGCATGGAGGCTCTCCTTGCACGGTCGGATCGGGGGATGTGCGCCTTGCCAGGTAGAGCAGCGGCACCGCGGCGGCGCCCGGCTGCCCGGTGAGGACGTAGCGCCGCAGCGCCCGCCCGAAGGCCTGGTCGACGGGGAGATCCGCCAGGACCAGGGAGGTCAGTTCGTCGACGAGCGAGGTGATCGTGTGGCTCATCACCTCGACGCGCATCGCGACGACCGCCCCCGCCCCCGCCTCGACGAGCCTGCGGCCCAGGCCGCCCGACCGGCAGCCGACCAGGACGACCACGGCCGGGAGCGGCGCCGGGAGCGCCTCGATGAACCGCTCGTGGGATACCGGGGGATGGTCGGCGGAGAACCGGAGGTCGGTGTCGGAGCAGTGCGCCCAGACCTGGAGGATGTCGGCCCGGGGAAGGGCTCCGGGGGCCAGATCGTCGGCCGACGCGATCCGCCGGAGCTCCTCCACGTGCACCGATCGGAGCGCGGTGCGCCGCCGGAGTTCCTCGTGGGCGGCGTCGACGAAGGACAGCTCGTCCTGGGCGCCCCGCAGGGCGAGCAGCACGGGCCGGTGCCGTCCGGGGGCGGGCGGAGACCCCGGCACCGCGACGCTCCTGACGATCGAGACCTGGGGTTCGGCGAACCAGCCGAGCGGGGCTCCGGTCAGCCGCAGCAGCTCCCAGGCGGGGGCCTCGACGCCCGCGCAGTCCAGCTCGATCCTGACCGGCAGCTCCGGATCGTCGCCCCGGGCGCGGTCGAGCTCCAGGTCCAGGCCCGAGCACCACAGCAGGTCGCCGAGCGCGGCCCCGGCGAACGATGGAACCGACAGCCGCTCGACCATGAGCCTGCTGAGCCGCCCGGAGTCCGCCGCTCCCTGGCCTCGGGCCGAGCGCAGCAGCGCCCGCACCCGGTCCATGAGCTTCCGGTCGCCCTCGGGGCTGAGGTCCCGCACCGGGCCGGCGGGAAGATCCACCCGGACTCCTCCGGGCAGCTCCGCGGACGGCCCGGACGTGCCGTCCCGCCCGGTCAGCCTGACCGCGATGCCGCCCCGCCTCCCGTCCGCCGGGGTGAGCAGGTCGTAGCCCATGACGCGCCGGCCGTCGGTCGCCACCACCCGGAGGGGGCCCGCGGCCACCCGCGTGAATCCGGGGCGGCGCAGCCGGGTCTGCGCGCCAGGGGCGATCAGGCCGATCCCCTCGTCCGGGTGGACCCAGGCGAGGCTCCCCCGGCTGAACCCGGACGCGACCGGGGAGTCCTTCGGCGGGCTCACCCGGACCGTCCCGGCGGCGGGGACCTCCTGGACGCGGCCCGACCGGGTCATGACCACGATCCCGTCGGCCAGCACGTCGACGAGGGCCGAGTCGGCCTCGGTCCGCAGCGTGCGCGTCCCCCGGGAGGACATCAGCCGGGCCTCACCGTCGATCGCCAGGGCGGCGAGCTCTCCGCCGGGGCCGTAGGCGATCCCGGTGACGGTGTGATCGAAGGTCATCAGGATCTCGTCCCGCTCCGAGACGACCTCGTTCGACCGGCTGAAGGCGTACTCCTCGCCGGAGGAGGCCACGGCGTCGCATCCACCGGAGGACAGCCTCCGCAGCGCCCCGTCGCCGGGGGTCCACCGCCAGGCTCCCGCCCGGGAGGTCACGAGCCAGCCGTCCCGGTGGCCCGCGATCCTGCGGACGGGGAGCCTTCCCGGCAGGCGGGCGGCGGCCGAGCGCGACCCGTGGCCGTCGAACTCCACGAGCGCGCCGGTGTCCGTCCCGGCCGCGGCCTTCCACCGGTGCCGGGGTGAGACGGCGAGCGCCGTGATCCTGTCGGTGACGGCCTCGTGGCTGCCCTGCCCGGCCAGATCCCACTGGACGACCTCCGACCCCGACGCCGTCACGAGATGCCGGTCGTCGAGGAAGGCGACCGGGCCGCCTCCGGTGATCTCGGCGGGAGGCTCGCCCGGCCGCCCCACCCGGATGACGTCGCGGCCCGAGGAGGCCAGGACTCCGGCCGGTGACCAGGCCAGGAATCTGACGGAGGCGTGCCGCCAGACCGGTTCCGCCTCGCCTGCCACCTCCACGCCGCCGTCCCGGGCGAAGGCCAGCCGTCCTGCGGCGTCGAACGCGGCGGCCGACAGCGGACCGGGAACCGGCGGCTCCGTCCGCCACACGGGCTCGCCCTTCAGCAGCCAGGAACCGCGCGTGCCGTCGGCGGCGGCCATGGTGAGGACGTCCTCGCCGACGAAGGACAGCGCGATGATCGGTGAGCCGCGGGGCGACTCGAGGTCCGCCCAGCGCAGACCGTCCCACAGCCTGACGGTGCCGCCCTCGTTCCCGCAGGCGACCAGGCCGTCCTCGCTCACGGCGCTCGCGCGCAGACCGCCCGCCGTGGGCAGGTCCGAGGGGACCGCCATGCCCGCCGCCCGGACCGCGCCCCTGGCGCCGCCGCCCGCGAAGACCGCGGAGGCGTTCCCGGACAGGGTCCACACGGCACCGCCGGAGGAGCCGGACGATCCCAGCACCGGTTCCAGGCCCGCCCCCGCCGTCCAGGCGAGGACCTCGCCCCCTGCGGTCCCCACCAGGACGCGTCCGGCGGCCGGGGCCAGCGCGCGCACCACGGACGGGGCCCTTCCGTCGCGGCGGATCCGGCCGTCCCTCGACCGCGACGACCAGCGCAACCGAAGCTGCGGCGCGCCCGTGGCCATCAGCCGCGCCACCGCCCAGCGCTCGACCGCCGGCATCCGCCACTCGACCGCGATCTCCAGGACCGTCTGGAAGAACAGGACCGGATCGCCGGTGCCGACCCGGTTCTCCGCGTGGTTCAGGGCGGTGGTGAAGTCCTCGTCGCCCGCGAACCGCGCGGGCACGCCCAGCCCGCCGTCGCCTTGCCGTTCTGTCACGCCCGCGCCTGCCCTCGGACCCGTGGGAACAACCGTCCCAGTTGGACGTGTGCGGTCCGTGGGAAGTTCACACCGGAACGGAAGAACACCACGAAAAGCAACGAAGCCCCGACCGGGAGTACCGGTCGGGGCCTGTTCGTCCGTTTCGCAAGGTCAGACGCGGGGGTCAGACCTCGAAGTCACGGCCCTCGAAGGGCCCGATGACGGTCAGCGTCGGACGCTGCTCCAGGAGCTCGCGGGCGATCGTGTTGACCTCGTCGAGGGTCACGGAGTCGATCCGCGACAGGACCTCGTCGACCGACAGCAGGCTGTCGTAGACCAGCTCGGACTTGCCGATGCGCGACATCCGCGAGCCGGTGTCCTCCAGGCCGAGGACGGTCGAGCCGCGGAGCTGGCCCTTGCCGCGGGAGAGCTCCTCGGCGGTGATGCCCGCCTTGGCTGCCTTGGCGAACTCGTCGAGCGAGATCCTCAGGACGTCGTCGATCTTGGCGGGCTGGCAGCCGGCGTACAGGCCGAACGAGCCGGTGTCGGCGTGCTGGCTGGTGTAGCTGTACACCGAGTAGGCCAGGCCGCGCTTCTCCCGGATCTCCTGGAACAGCCGCGAGGACATGCCGCCGCCGAAGGCCGCGTTCAGGACCCCCAGGGCGAAGCGGCGGTCGTCGTTGCGGGCCAGGCCCGGGACGCCCAGCACGATGTGGGCCTGCTCGGTGTCATCGACGATGAGGCGGGTGCCGCCGCCGAGCGTCGGGGTCGGGTCGCCGCCGAGCCGGGGCGCGGCGGGCTTGTCCCCGCCCGACAGCTTGCCCTCGAAGGCCTTGGCGACCAGGGCGACGACCTTGTCGTGGTCGATGTTGCCCGCGACCGCGACGACGAGGTTCGGCGGCGTGTAGTGCGAGTGGTAGTAGCGGGCGATGCCGTCGCGCTGGAGGGCGTTGATCGTCTCGACGGTGCCGAGGATCGGGCGGCCCAGCGGGGCGTCGCCGTACATCGCGATCGAGAACTCGTCGTGGATCAGGTCCGACGGGTCGTCGTCGCGCATCGAGATCTCCTCGAGGATGACGCCGCGCTCGGCGTCCACGTCCTCGGCGGTGATCAGGGAGCCCGTGACCATGTCGGAGACGACGTCGACCGCGAGCGGCAGGTCGTCGTCCAGGACGCGGGCGTAGTAGCAGGTGTACTCCTTGGCCGTGAAGGCGTTCAGGTCACCGCCGACGGCGTCCATCTCCGCCGAGATCTCCAGCGCGGAGCGGCGCTCGGTGCCCTTGAACAGCAGGTGCTCGAGGTAGTGCGTGGCACCGGCGTCGGCGAGGTCCTCGTCGCGCGAGCCGATCCCGGCCCAGATGCCGAAGGCGACCGAGCGGACCGTCGGCATGGTCTCGGTGACCACGCGCAGGCCGCCGGGAAGGACGGTCCGGCGGACGGTGCCGACACCGTCGTGGCCCGGGTACAGGGTGACGGTGCTGCCGGGGGCCTGTTCCGTCGCGGACGAAGTCACTGGAAGAACTCTTCTCGGATCGCTTCAGACATGGGGAAGAAGAAGGCCGACCGGCCCGCGCACAGTGTGTCGCGGAACCAGTCGGCCGTCACGTGATTCGGCTATCGGACGACCTACGAGTTGCGGTCGTCGCCGCCGCGGTCGCCACCGCGGTCGCCGCGCGGGCGGTCGCCCGCCGGGCGGCGGGTCCGGGTGCGGCGGGCGGGACGGTCGTCGCCGCCACCGGCGGGAGCGGAGGCCGGGGCCTCCGAGCCGACGGCCGCGACGGGGGCGGCGTCACCGGACGCGGCCTCCTTCTCGATGACCTCGACCGGGACCAGCGACAGCTTGCCGCGCTGGTCGATCTCGGTGACCTCGACCTGGATCTTCTCGCCGACCTTGATGAACTCCTCGACGTTCTCGATCCGCACGCCGCCGTGCAGCTTGCGCAGCTGGCTGACGTGCAGGAGGCCGTCCTTGCCCGGCATGAGGGAGACGAAGGCGCCGAAGGTCGTGGTCTTGACGACCGTGCCCAGGTAGCGCTCGCCGATCTCCGGCATGTGCGGGTTGGCGATCGAGTTGATCGCCTGACGCGCGGCCTCGGCGGAAGGCCCGTTCGTCGCGCCGACGTAGATGGTGCCGTCGTCCTCGATGGTGATCTCGGCACCGGTGTCCGCCTGGATGGAGTTGATCATCTTGCCCTTCGGGCCGATGACCTCTCCGATCTTGTCCACGGGCACCTTGATGGTGATGATCCGCGGCGCGAACTCCGACATCTCGCCGGTGCCCTCGATCGCGTCCTCCATGACGTCCAGGATGGCGAGGCGGGCGCCCCGGGCCTGGCGGAGGGCCGCACCGAGGACCTCGGCGGGGATGCCGTCGAGCTTGGTGTCGAGCTGGAGCGCGGTGATGAGCTCCTTGGTGCCGGCGACCTTGAAGTCCATGTCGCCGAAGGCGTCTTCGGCGCCGAGGATGTCGGTGAGGGTGGTGTACTCGCCGCCCTCGAAGATCAGGCCCATGGCGATGCCGGCGACGGGCGCCTTGAGCGGCACGCCCGCGTCCAGCAGCGACATCGTCGAGGCGCAGACCGACCCCATCGAGGTCGAGCCGTTCGAACCGAGGGCCTCGGAGACCTGGCGGATCGCGTAGGGGAACTCCTCGCGGGTCGGCAGGACCGGCAGGAGCGCCCGCTCGGCGAGCGCGCCGTGGCCGATCTCGCGGCGCTTCGGCGAACCGACGCGGCCCGTCTCACCGACCGAGTACGGCGGGAAGTTGTAGTTGTGCATGTAGCGCTTGGTGCGCTCGGGGTTGAGCGTGTCGATCGTCTGCTCCATGCGGAGCATGTTCAGCGTGGTGATGCCCAGGATCTGGGTCTCGCCGCGCTCGAACAGCGCCGAGCCGTGCACGCGGGGCACCACGTGGGCCTCGGCCGACAGCTGGCGGATGTCCTTGACGCCGCGGCCGTCGATGCGGACGCCGTCACGGGTGACGCGCTCGCGGATGAGCTTCTTGGTGAGCGAGCGGAAGGCGGCCGAGAGCTCCTTCTCGCGTCCCTCGAACTGCTCGGCGAGCTGCTCGGAGGTCTGCGCCTGGAGCTCGGAGAGCTTGGCCTCGCGCTCCTGCTTGGCGGCGATGGTCAGCGCCTCGGCGAGGGGGCCGGACACGGCGGCGGTGACGGCGGCGAGGGCGTCGTCCTGGTAGTCCAGGAAGACGGGGTACTCGGCGGTCTCCTTGGCCGTGGTGGCGGCCAGCTCGGACTGGGCGCGGCACAGCTCCTTGATGAAGGGCTTGGCGGCGTCGAGGCCCTGCGCGACGGTCTCCTCGGTCGGGCCGACCGCGCCGTCGGCCACCAGGCCGAGGGTCTCGCGGGTGGACTCCGCCTCGACCATCATGATCGCGACATCGCCGTCGGCGAGGGTGCGACCGGCGACGACCATGTCGAAGGTGGCGCGCTCGAGCTCGGAGTGCGTCGGGAAGCCGACCCACTGGCCGTCGATCAGGGCGACGCGGACGCCGCCGATCGGGCCGGAGAAGGGCAGGCCCGCGAGCTGCGTCGACATCGAGGCCGCGTTGATCGCGGCGACGTCGTACAGGTGGTCGGGGTCGAGCGCCATGACCGTCACGACGACCTGGATCTCGTTGCGCAGGCCCTTGACGAAGGACGGGCGCAGCGGGCGGTCGATGAGGCGGCAGGTCAGGACGGCGTCCTCGGAGGGACGGCCTTCCCGGCGGAAGAACGAGCCGGGGATGCGGCCCGCGGCGTACATGCGCTCCTCGACGTCCACCGTGAGGGGGAAGAAGTCGAGGTTGTCCTTCGGCCGCTTCGACGCGGAGGTGGCCGACAGGATCATCGTGTCGTCGTCCAGGAAGACGACGGCGGAACCCGCGGCCTGGCGAGCGAGACGGCCCGTCTCGAAGCGCAGCTTGCGGGTGCCGAAGGTGCCGTTGTCGATAACGGCCTCGGAGCTCGTGACTCCGTCCATGCGAATCGCATCGGACAAGGGAAACCTCCCGGTTTCGATGTTTCCCCGCCGAACGCCCCTCGCCCGAGATCATTTGCCGGTCTTCGATCGAAGCCCGCAGATCTGGGTGATCACTTTCATCGAACCCAGGGATCTGGTGGCCACTACCGAGGACCGGCCCTCGTCGCGCCGGATGGCGTTCGCGGGCTGTTGTTGTTCTAGGTCAGGTTACTACTGAGGGAGTGATCCAGGTGATACGGATCACTCCCTCAGGTGAAGCTAGCGACGCAGGCCGAGGCGCTCGATCAGCGAGCGGTAGCGGCTGATGTCCTTGTTCTGCAGGTACTTCAGCAGACGGCGGCGGCGGCCGACCAGGAGCAGCAGGCCACGACGGCTGTGGTGGTCGTGCTTGTGCGCCTTGAGGTGCTCGGTCAGGTCGTTGATCCGGCGGGTCAGCAGTGCGACCTGGACCTCCGGGGACCCGGTGTCACCCTCAACGGTCGCGTACTCGGCGATGATCTGGTTCTTGACGGCGGTGTCCAGGGACACGTGACTCCTTAGATTTGCTCGACATCCGCAGCTCCGCCCGGTCCTTGAGAACCCGCGGGCCGCATGATGCGTTCGTGAAACGTCCTGCCGCTATGAGGGCGCAGCAGGCGATGACCAGAGCATGTCTGAGATCAGCACAGCTCTGGTGACTACTCACGGTATCACGCTCTACTCCGAGCGCGTGACCTCTCGGGCCTGCTCGACGTCGCGGCCCATCTCCTCGATCAGCTCGTCGATCGAGTTGAACTTGACCATGCCGCGGATGCGGGCCACGAAGTCGACCGCGACGTGCTCGCCGTACAGGTCGAGATCGTCCAGGTCGATGGCGTAGGCCTCGACGGTCCGCTCCACGCCCTCGAAGGTCGGGTTGGTGCCGATGGAGATCGCGGCCGGCCACCTCGCACCCGGGTAGCGGTCGGAGTCGCAGACCAGGAAACCCGCGTAGACACCGTCCGCGGGGATGGCGGTGTGCGGGACGGACTCGACGTTCGCGGTCGGGAACCCCAGGGCCCTCCCCCGCTGGTGGCCCCTGACGACCACGCCCTCGACCCGGTGCGGGCGGCCGAGCGCGTGGGCCGCCTCCTCGACGGCCCCCTCGGCCAGCTTCTCCCGGATCGCGGTGGACGAGATCGTGTCGCCGTTGGCCACCAGTGGAACTCCCTCAGCCTCAAAGTCGTACTTCTCGCCCAGCTCCACCAGGAGGGGCACGTCACCCTTGGCCTTGTGGCCGAAGCGGAAGTCCTCGCCGACGATCACGCGGGCCGCGTGGAGCCGGTCGACCAGGACGGACTGGACGAACTCGTCCGGCCCGACCTTCGACAGCGCCAGCGTGAACGGCAGCACCATGACGGCGTCCGCGCCCTGCTCCGACAGCAGTTCCGCGCGCCGCTTGGCCGATCCGAGCAGCGGCGGGTGGCTTCCGGGCCGCACGACCTCGTCGGGATGCGGGTCGAAAGTGATCACCACGCTGGGAAGGCCCAGCTCGGAGGCCAGTTCGGCGGCCCGCCGGATCACCCTCTGGTGCCCGCGGTGCACCCCGTCGAACACGCCGATGGTCACGACCGATCGACCCCAGTCGTGGGGCACTTCGTCCTGGCCGTACCAGCGCCGCACTGCCGCTCCCTCAGGTCACACGAGTCCTAGCGGGACTAGCCTGCCATGCCCGTCCACCGGGCTCTGACGGCGCACCCCCCGTACCCACGACTCTACTCGCCGGTAGTTCGGCCCACCGGCACCCTGCCGGTAGCTTCTGACGATGACCTTGCTCACCCGCCGCCCCTGGCTCGCCGTCGCGGCCGTGCTGGTCACGGCCGTGCTGCTCGGGCACTCCCGCCTTCCGGGCGGCGTGGGGACGGTCGTGGAGAGCTTCCTCCCGTGGTTCGGGCTGCTGATCATCCCGCTGGCGCTCCTGCGGTCGGTGTGGGCGCTCCTCCCCGCCGTGACATGGGCCGCGATGTTCGGCGCTTTCTGGGTGGGGCAGGGACCGGGCGGTGATCATGATCTGCGGGTGGTGAGCCAGAACGTCAAGGCGTTCAACTCCGAGCCGCTGGCGCTCAACCGCAAACTCGTCTCGCTGAAGGCCGACGTGGTCGCCCTCGAGGAGATCACCACCGGCACCCGCACCCTGGACCGCGCCTACCCCCACACCGAGCGGCTCGGCACCGTCGGCGTCTGGAGCCGCTACCCGATCTCCGGCGTCCGGCGGATCGACCTCGGCCTCGGCTGGACGCGCGCGCTCAGCGCCACCCTGACCACCCCCAAGGGCCCTGTGACGATCTACGTCGCCCACCTGGGCTCCGCCCGCCCCGGCGCCACCCGGGGCCGCGACACCAGCCTCGCCCACCTGGCCTCGGCGCTGCACGCCGACGACTCCCGCCGCCTCATCCTGCTGGGCGACCTGAACACCGCCTCCACCGACACCAGGTTCACCGAACTCCCCCTCGACGACGCGCAGTCCACCGCCGGCTGGGGCTTCGGCTTCACCTGGCCTTCGGCCTTCCCCGTCACCCGCCCCGACCACGTCCTCTACCGGGGCGTCACCCCCACCACCGCCTCCGTCGTCACCACCCCGGGCAGCGACCACCGCGCCGTCACCGCCGACTTCCGTCTCTGACCGGGTCAGACGTTGTAGACGACCAGGGAGACGGCGATGTACTGGCAGATGTAGGCGGCGAGGGTGAAGGCGTGGAAGACCTCGTGGAAGCCGAACCAGGCGGGGTTGGGGTCGGGCTTCTTGAGGGCGTAGACGACACCGCCGGCGGAGTAGAGGGCTCCGCCGATGATGACCAGGACGCTCGCGGCGACGCCCGCGCCCGAGAAGAACTGGGGGATCGCCAGGACGGCCACCCAGCCGAGGGCGATGTAGAAGAAGGTCGAGAGCCAGCGGGGGGCGCTCAGCCAGCAGGTCTTGAAGATCACGCCAGCGATGGCGGCGGTCCAGACGGTGCCGAGGATGATCTCGCGGGCCAGGCCGTCCAGGGCCAGGAGGGCGAACGGGGTGTAGGTACCGGCGATGATCAGGTAGATGTTCGCGTGGTCGAAACGGCGCATGGCCGCCGAGCCGCGGGGGCCGAAGTCGTTGCGGTGGTAGGTGGCCGAGATGCCGAACAGCAGGGCGCTGGTGATCGCGTAGATCGCGGCGCCGATCCGGGCCTGGAGAGTGGGGCCGAAGGTGACCAGGACCAGGCCCCCCAGCAGGGCGGCGGGGAACATTCCCAGGTGGAGCCAGCCGCGCAGGCGGGGCTTCACCGCTTCGGCGGTTCTTTCCAGGGTCGAGTTCACCACGGTCGCACTTCCTTACCCCTCAAAACTTACGTACCCGTAGGTTACGGCACCGTAGGTTCTTTTGGCACGTGAGGGTGATCACGGCACGAAGACCGCCAGCGGCTTCGCCTGCTTCCCGACCTCCTCGACCAGCGACAGGAAGGTCCCGTCGGGGCCGAAGACGCCGATCGGGCCCTCGCCCAGGCCGAGGGCGGGAAGACGGCCGCCGTGCTCGACGGCCTTGGCCTCCGCCTCGGTGACGTCCCGGCGCGGGAAGGCGGCCGTGACGGCCTCCGCGATCGGCAGGATCGTGCACTCGACCGCGAGTTCCTCGAGCGTCCTGGCCTGGTCGAGACGGTAGGGGCCGACGAACGTGCGGCGCAGGGCCGTCAGATGGCCTCCCACGCCGAGATCGGCGCCCAGGTCGCGGGCCAGCGCGCGGATGTAGGTGCCGGAGGAGCAGGTGATCGAGACGTCCACGTCGACGGTGCCGCCGTCCCTGCGGACGCCCAGCGTCTCGAAGGAGTGGATCGTCAGGGGACGGGCCTTGAGCTCGACCTCCTCGCCCTTGCGGGCGCTCTTGTAGGCGCGCTCGCCGTTGACCTTGATCGCCGAGACCTGCGGCGGAACCTGCTGGATCTCGCCGGTCAGTTTCGCGATCCCGGCCGCGATCGCCTCGTCCGTGACGTGCCCCGCGGGGGTCCGCGACGTCGTCTCGCCCTCGGCGTCGTCGGTGTTGGTGGTCTCCCCGAGCCGGATCGTCCCGTCGTAGCCCTTGCGGGTCAGCGCGAGATGGCCGAGCAGGCGGGTGGCCTTCTCGATCCCCACGACCAGGACGCCCGTCGCCATCGGGTCGAGGGTTCCGGCGTGGCCGACGCGGCGCGTCCCGGCGAGGCGGCGCATCCGGGCCACGACGTCATGGGACGTCCATCCGGCGGGCTTGTCGACGATCACGAGCCCACTCGGCGGGACAACCTTGCTCACAGAAGTTCCTTCAGTCGGTTGATGAGGGCCTGGACGTCGCCGTCGGCGGTGAACGCGGCGGCCAGGCGGTGCCCGCCGCCGCCGAGGGCCTCACAGGCCCGTCCGACGTCGACGGCGCCCTTGGAACGGGTCGAGACGTACCAGCGTCCCTCGTCGTTCTCCTTCGCGACGACGGCCACCTCGGCCTCGTCGGCCCGGCGCAGAACATCGATGATGCCCTCAAGGCGGTCATATCCGACGCCCAGCCGGTCCGCGCGGCTCACGGTGGTGGAGACCAGCCCCAGCCCGCCGATGGCCGCCTCGTCGAGCACGGCGCGTTCCAGGGCGATGCCGAGGACCTTCAGCAGCCCGAAGGAGGACCGGTCCCACAGCTCGCGCGAGACCTCGTCGGGCTTGGCGCCGGCCTCGATCAGCCGCCCCGCCAGCGCGTGCACGGCCGGGGTGGTCATGGCGTACTTGAACGAGCCGGTGTCGGAGGCCAGGCCCGCGTACAGGCAGGTGGCGGAGTCCTTGGTCAGCGGGACTCCCAGCCGGGTCAGCAGCTGGTCGGTGACCACGGCCGTCGCGGCGGCGTCGTGGTCGACCAGGTCGATGGTCCCGAACCCCGGATTGCTCACGTGGTGGTCCAGGACGATCAGCTCCCGGGCGCGCTCGGCCGCCGGGGCCAGGCCGCCGAGCCGGTCGCGGCGGGCCGCGTCGAACGTGATCATCACGTCCGGCGCGGCCGGATACAGCGACGGCTCGGAGAGCATCTCCAGGCCCGGAAGAAAGGCCAGCATGGCCGGGACGCCATAAGGCTCCCCGAACGAGACCGTGAACCGCCGGTCCAGATGCCTCAGCCCGTGGGCGAAGGCCAGCATGGAACCGAGGGCGTCGCCGTCGGGACTGATATGGCAGGCCAGGCTGATCTGCCCGGCCGTCTCGATGGCTCGGACGGCCTGGCCCCAGGACTGCGCCGGGATCGTGCTCACGAAGACGAGTGTCCGCTTTCCTCGGCGTCCTCGTCCGCCGAATCCTCTTCTTCGTCTTCGTCCTCTTCGAGATCGTCTTCGTCGATCTTGTACGGATTGGCGTCGCCCGCGTGCTCGGCGCCCACCGCCTTGGCCGCCACCTCGGCGTCGGCCTGCTTGGCCTTGGCCAGCAGCTCCTCGATCTGGAGGGCGTTGTCCATCACGCCGTCCAGCTCGAAGGTCAGGGACGGGGTGTGCCTGATCCCCGTCTTGCGGCCGACCTCGGAGCGGAGGACGCCCTTGGCGCTCTCCAGCGCCGCGGCGGTTCCGGCCTTCTCCTCGTCCGTGCCGTACACCGTGTAGAACACGGTGGCGTCACGCAGGTCGTTCGTGATCTTGGCGTCCGTGATCGTCACGAACCCGAGCCTCGGGTCCTTGATCCGCCGTTCCAGCATCTCCGCCACGATCTGCTGAATCCGGTCGGCGAGCTTGCGCGCCCGCGCCGCATCCACCATGGCCTACTCCTCGTCGTCGTACAGCCGCTGCCGCGCCGACAGCAACTCGATCTCAGGGCGGCCCGCGACGAGCCGCTCACAAGCGTTGAGCACTTCTGTGCAGTTGCCCGCGGATCCCGAGACCACCGCGATCGCGATCTCGGCCCTGCGGTGAAGGTCCTGGTCGCCCGTCTCGGCGACGGCGACCGCGGGGAAGCGCTTCCGCACCTCCGCGATGATCGGCCTGACGACACCGCGCTTCTCTTTCAGCGAATGTACGTCACCGAGCAACAGGTCAAGGGTCAGAGCCCCAACGAACAAGTATTCATCACCTCGTGTAAGAAAACCCGTGGCGACCAGGGAAAGTTCCCTGGTCGCCACGGGTTTGAAGAACCTACGACCTGGGCTTCTCGCGCATTTCGAAGGTTTCGATCACGTCGTCGATCTTCAGGTCCTGGTAACCGATGCCGATACCGCACTCGAAGCCCTCGCGGACCTCGGTGACGTCGTCCTTCTCCCTGCGGAGCGAGGTGACGGTGAGGTTGTCGGCGATGACCGTGCCCTGACGGACCAGCCGCGCCTTGCTGTTGCGGTTGACCGTGCCGGACTGGACCATGCAACCGGCGATGTTGCCGAGCTTCGGCACCTTGAAGATCGCGCGGATCTGGGCGGTGCCCAGCTGCGCCTCTTCGAACTCCGGCTTGAGCAGGCCCTTGAGGGCCGCCTCGACCTCTTCGATCGCGTTGTAGATGACCGAGTAGAAGCGGATGTCGACGCCCTCGCGGTCCGCCATCTCCTGCGCGTTGCGCTCGGGACGGACGTTGAAGCCGATGATGACCGCGCCCTCGGACGCCACCGCGAGGTTGACGTCGTTCTGCGTGATCGCGCCGACGCCGCGGCGGATGACCCGGAGGCTGACCTCGTCGCCCACATCGATCTTGAGCAGCGAGTCTTCCAGGGCCTCCACGGAACCGGACATGTCGCCCTTGAGGATGAGCAGCAGTTCCTGGCGCTCGCGGTTCTCGAGGTCCTTGAACAGGTCCTCCAGCGAGAACTTCGGCCGGCTCCTGAGGAGTTCGGCGTTCCGCTTGCGGGCGGCCCGCTTGTCCGCGATCTGGCGCGCCATCCGGTCGTCCTCGACGATCAGGAAGGAGTCGCCCGCTCCGGGGACGGCGGTGAGGCCGAGGACCATGACCGGACGGGACGGGCCCGCCTCTTCGAGGTGGTCCCCGTTCTCGTCCAGCATCGCCCGGACGCGTCCGTAGGCGCCACCGGCGACGATCGAGTCGCCGACGGTCAGGGTTCCGCGCTGGACCAGCACGGTCGCCACCGGGCCGCGGCCCTTGTCGAGGTGACCCTCGATGATGGCGCCCTGAGCGTCCTGGTCGGGGTTGGCCCGCAGGTCGAGCTCGGCGTCGGCGGTGAGGACGATCGCCTCGAGGAGGCCGTCGATGTTCAGGCCCTGCTTCGCGGACACGTCCACGAAGATGGTCTGTCCACCGAACTCCTCGGCCACCAGGCCGTACTCGGTGAGCTGCGCACGGACCTTCGTCGGGTCCGCGCCCTCCTTGTCGATCTTGTTGACCGCCACGACGATCGGCACGCCGGCCGCCGTCGCGTGGTCGATCGCCTCGGTCGTCTGCGGCTTGACGCCGTCGTCGGCCGCGACCACCAGGACCACGAGGTCGGTGGTGTCGGCACCACGGGCACGCATGGCGGAGAACGCCTCGTGACCCGGGGTGTCAATGAAGGTGATCTTGCGCTCCTGGCCCTCGACCTCGGTCGCGACCTGGTAGGCGCCGATGTGCTGGGTGATGCCACCCGCCTCACCGGCCACGACGTTGGCGTTCCGGATCGCGTCCAGAAGCTTCGTCTTACCGTGGTCGACGTGACCCATGACGGTGACGACCGGCGGACGCGAGACCAGCAGGTCCTCGCCGCCCTCGTCCTCGCCGAACTCGAGGTCGAACGACTCCAGCAGCTCGCGGTCCTCGTCCTCCGGGCTGACGATCTGGACGTTGAAGTCCAGCTCCTCGCCGAGGATCTTGAAGGACTCCTCGGTGACCGACTGCGTCGCCGTGACCATCTCACCGAGGTGCATCATGATCGCGACGAGCGAGGCCGGGTTGGCTCCGATCTTCTCGGCGAAGTCCGTCAGCGAGGCGCCGGCCGCCAGGCGGACGACCTTCCCGTTGCCGCGCGGCGCGTTGACGCCGCCGATGGCGGGAGCCTGCATGTTGTCGAACTCTTGACGCCGCTGCTTCTTGGACTTGCGTCCACGGGCCGGACGGCCGCCCGGACGCCCGAAGGCACCCGCCGTACCGCCGCGACCACGGCCGCCGGGGCCGGGACGGCCACCGCCGCCACCGAAGC
>NZ_BAAAUV010000034.1:0-68854 GCF_039534125.1 Actinocorallia longicatena
GTCGACCTGGTTGGGTCGGCGACCGACGACAACCTCGCGAGGTGCGTGCCTGGGCGCCGCGCAGTAGGGCAGTTGACTTTGAAACAGCCCCTAGTCCTTCCGGGCGACGCCGCCGGAGATCAGGCGCTCGATCGGGGTGAGGGCCTCCTCGGGCTGGCCCGCGTCGGAGATGCGGGTGGGCAGGTCGGCGAACAGCTCGCGGTCGAAGGCCGGGTCGGGCCGCCAGCGGGTGACCGGGACGAGTCCCGGCGCGACCAGGTCGAGACCGCAGAAGAACGGGAGGATCTGCTCGGCGGTGCGGAACCAGCCGCTGCCGATGGCCTCGACGAACTTGCGCTCCAGCTCGGCCGCCTCGGGGGTGCCGCGGTGGAAGTGCGTGACGAGCAGGTAGCTGCCCGGCGGGACGGCGTCGAGGTAGGCCTTGACGATCCCCGCCGGATCCTCCTGATCGGAGAAGTGGTGCAGGATCCCGCTCATCAGGATCGCCACCGGCCGCCCGAAGTCGATCAGCCGGTTCACCTCCGGATGGCCCAGCACCCCGCCGACGTCACGGAGATCGGCGGTGACGACCGCGGTGCGGTCGTTCTCGGCGAGCAGGGCCCTCCCGTGCGTCAGCACGATCGGGTCGTTGTCGACGTACACGACGTGCGGCTCCCCACCCGACCGCTCGGCGACCTGGTGGGTGTTGTCCCGGGCGGGCAGCCCCGACCCGAGGTCGAGGAACTGCCGGATCCCCGCCTCGCCCGCCAGGTACCGCACGGCCCGCCGCAGCATCGCCCGGTTCAGGACGGCCACGCCGCTCGACTCCGGCATCGACTTCTCGACCCGGTCGCTCACCATCCGGTCGACGGCGTAGTTGTCCTTGCCGCCGAGGGCGTAGTCGTAGATCCGCGCCACGCTCGGCTTGCTGACGTCCACGCCCTTGGGCCCGTTCTCGGCCACGACGACCCCTCATCCAGAAACCACGACGAATCCGACGCTTCGGATCTTAGCCAGCGCATCGTGTAAACGATCACCGGTCCTCGCGCGTCTGTGCCGGGAAACACGCGGGCCCGCGCCTCCGAAGAGACGCGGGCCCGGGCGACAGGGACCTGGATCAGTCCTTGTTGAGGTTCAGCGGGGACTCGGTGGCGCCGACGGCGACGACCTCGTGCTCCACCGGCAGGGTCGTGCGCTGCACGCCCTTGAAGGTGAACTTGGCGGTCTCGCCGGTGCCCTCGACGTCGACGAGGATGGTCTCACCGGCCTTGATGTGGCCGTAGAGGATCTTCTCCGACAGCATGTCCTCGATCTCGCGCTGGATGGTGCGGCGCAGCGGCCGCGCACCCAGGACGGGGTCGTAACCGCGCTCGGCGAGGAGGTCCTTGGCCGTCTGGGAGAGCTCGATGCGCATGTCGCGGTCGCGCAGGCGCTCGTCCAGGCGGGCGATCATCAGGTCGACGATCTGGATGATCTCCTTCGGGGTGAGCTGGTGGAAGACCACGATGTCGTCGACGCGGTTCAGGAACTCGGGGCGGAAGTGCTGCTTGAGCTCCTCGCCGACCTTGGCCTTCATGCGCTCGTAGTCGCCCTTGGCGTCGTCCGCGCGGCCGAAGCCGATGGACAGGCCCTTGGAGATGTCCCGGGTGCCGAGGTTGGTCGTCATGATGATGACGGTGTTCTTGAAGTCGACGACCCGGCCCTGGGCGTCGGTCAGGCGACCGTCCTCCAGGATCTGGAGCAGCGAGTTGAAGATGTCCGGGTGGGCCTTCTCGATCTCGTCGAACAGGACCACCGAGAACGGCTTGCGCCGCACCTTCTCCGTGAGCTGGCCGCCCTCCTCGTACCCGACGTAGCCGGGAGGCGAGCCGAACAGCCGGCTGACGGTGTGCTTCTCCATGTACTCGGACATGTCGAGGGCGATCAGCGCGTCCTCGTCGCCGAACAGGAACTCCGCGACGGTCTTGGAGAGCTCGGTCTTACCGACGCCCGAGGGGCCGGCGAAGATGAACGAGCCACCGGGACGCTTGGGGTCCTTCAGGCCGGCGCGCGTGCGGCGGATCGACTGGGAGAGCGCGCGGATGGCGTCCTCCTGGCCGATGACCCGGCGGTGCAGTTCGTCCTCCATGCGGAGCAGCCGCTGCGACTCCTCCTCGGTGAGCTTGAAGACCGGGATGCCGGTGGCGGTCGCCAGAACCTCGGCGATCAGCTCCTCGGTCACCTCGGCGACGACGTCCATGTCGCCGGCCTTCCACTCCTTCTCCCGCTGCGCCTTGGCCGCGAGGAGCTGCTTCTCCTTGTCGCGGAGGGCGGCCGCCTTCTCGAAGTCCTGCGCGTCGATGGCGCTTTCCTTCTCGCGGCGGACATCGGCGATCTTCTCGTCGTACTCGCGCAGGTCCGGCGGAGCGGTCATCCGGCGGATGCGCATCCGGGAACCGGCCTCGTCGATGAGGTCGATGGCCTTGTCGGGGAGGAAGCGGTCGGAGATGTAGCGGTCGGCGAGCTGGGCCGCGGCCACCAGGGCGCCGTCCGTGATGGACACGCGGTGGTGGGCCTCGTACCGGTCGCGCAGGCCCTTGAGGATCTCGATCGTGTGCGAGAGCGACGGCTCCGCGACCTGGATGGGCTGGAAGCGGCGCTCGAGGGCCGCGTCCTTCTCCAGGTGCTTGCGGTACTCGTCGAGCGTGGTGGCGCCGATGGTCTGCAGCTCGCCCCGCGCCAGCATGGGCTTGAGGATCGAGGCCGCGTCGATGGCGCCTTCGGCGGCGCCCGCTCCGACGAGGGTGTGCAGCTCGTCGATGAACAGGATGATGTCGCCGCGGGTGCGGATCTCCTTGAGGACCTTCTTGAGGCGCTCTTCGAAGTCACCGCGGTAGCGGGAGCCCGCGACGAGGGCGCCCAGGTCGAGCGTGTAGAGCTGCTTGTCCTTGAGCGTCTCCGGGACCTCGCCCTTGACGATCTTCTGGGACAGCCCCTCGACGACGGCGGTCTTGCCGACGCCGGGCTCGCCGACGAGCACCGGGTTGTTCTTGGTGCGGCGGGACAGCACCTGCATGACCCGCTCGATCTCCTTGTCCCGGCCGATGACCGGGTCGAGCTTGCCCTCGCGTGCGGCCTGGGTGAGGTTCCGGCCGAACTGGTCGAGGACGAGGGAGGTCGAGGGAGCGGACTCGGTGGAGGTGCCGGTCGCGGCCGACTCCTTCCCGCCCTGGTAGCCGTGGAGCAACTGGATGACCTGCTGGCGGACGCGGTTGAGATCAGCGCCCAGCTTCACCAGGACCTGCGCGGCGACGCCCTCGCCCTCGCGGATGAGCCCCAGCAGGATGTGCTCCGTGCCGATGTAGTTGTGTCCGAGCTGCAGCGCCTCGCGCAGGGACAGCTCGAGGACCTTCTTGGCGCGCGGCGTGAAGGGAATGTGTCCCGACGGCGCCTGCTGGCCCTGGCCAATGATCTCTTCGACCTGCTGGCGCACCGCTTCGAGACTGATCCCCAGGCTCTCAAGGGCCTTGGCGGCGACACCCTCACCCTCGTGAATCAGACCCAGAAGGATGTGCTCGGTGCCGATGTAGTTGTGGTTGAGCATCCTGGCTTCTTCCTGAGCCAGGACGACAACCCGCCGCGCACGGTCGGTGAACCTTTCGAACATCTCGTCGCTCCTCACAGAGCGGTCGGTTAGGGCCCGGAATGTCCGGACGCCTTCCTTCCGCATGCTAGCCCGCCCCGCAGAGGCCTCCCTCTGTAGACCTTCCCAGGGCTAGGGCTGTTCATCCTCATCCAACTACCGCTTACGAGCGTCATGTTCCCGATACGCCACAGGCGAACGACCCTCGAGGAGCGCTGTGAACCTCTCCGCTGTGCCACTTACCCATAGGACGACCGGAAACCCGCCGCAGATGGCAGATCGGGATACGCCACAAGCGAACGGCCCGCCCCCCGGAGTTCACCGGAGAGCGGGCCGTTCGGACGTGTCGTCACTCGTTAGTGCGCGGCCTCGTACTGCTCGACCACCGAGGCGGGAATGCGTCCACGCTCGTTGACCTTGATGCCCTGTCCCTTGGCCCAGGCGCGGATGTCCGCGCTGCGCTCGCGGGAGGAGGTGCCACGCGCCGGACGGCCGACACCGCGGCCCGCTCGCTTCACCGAACCGGCCTTACGCGAGTGCTCGACGAACTGCGCGAGAGAATCGCGCAGCTTCTTGGCGTTCGCGTCGGACAGGTCGATCTCATAGGCCGCGCCATCAAGGGCGAACGACACGGTCTCGTCCGCCGCACCGCCGTCGAGATCGTCGACCAGACGCACAATAGTTTCCCGTGCCATGGGGCCAGGCCTTTCGCAATCGTCAGGAGCCGGTAGCCTGCCGCAAGAGCGGGCCCCGAGCAAACGTCATTCGGTTGACAAACATATACCCACTGTCAGTGGTTGACAATTCGAGACGCGCAGAAGTTTTCTCACGGGCACCCGTAACGCTCGGTAATCGGCCCTGTGAAAGTCTCGATTCCGGGATCGAGAGAAGTGGATCTTGTATTGGACCTCGAATCCAAAGGGTCCATATGCTTGGGAATTGCGCGATCATGGACAGTCCGGACAC
This sequence comes from Actinocorallia longicatena, assembly GCF_039534125.1. Lineage (NCBI taxonomy): Bacteria > Bacillati > Actinomycetota > Actinomycetes > Streptosporangiales > Thermomonosporaceae > Actinocorallia > Actinocorallia longicatena. Next base: position 4,568 of record NZ_BAAAUV010000034.1, read on the forward strand.
ACGAACGGCCCCCCGAGAACTCGAGGGGCCGCTGCTGTGATGCAGATCTCTATTCGGCGAGGTCGTCGACCACAACGGTGCCCGCGTATCGGTCATGGATGGCCTGGAACAACGGCCGGTCCCAGATGGCCCACAGGTACGCCGCGAGGATCCCCGCCACTACGACGAAGTCCAGCACGAGGAACGGAGTCCACACCTTCACACCGAGCAGGAGGAAGAAGAAAATGCCGAGCTGGTAACCCAGATTGTTGATCGCCGAACGCCACACGGCCGTCGTGATCGGAAGGGGCTCGCCCGCCGGATCGGCCAGGACGACGCGAAGTCCGATCCATCGCTTTCCGAGCGTCCTGCCCCACACCGCGAGCTGGATCGCCTCGTAGAGAAACGGAATGACGGCCATCACGAAGAAGGTCGTCCAGAGGACCGGAGTCGACCAGCCGCTTCCGGAGTCCTCCTTGGAGGGGGCGCCGATCGCGCCGAGCACGATCGGGAACAGCACCGCGAAGCCCGCGACCCAGGTCAGGCCCGCGTCGATCATCCTGGCCTTGGCCCGCTGCCAGGGCGCGGCCAGCGCCAGATCCTCGGCGGGGTGGGGTCCGGCGGGCCGGGCCGGAGGCCGCGGCGGCGGGGCCTGGCCGGGGCCGTAGCCGCCCTGAGCGCCCTGTCCCGCGCCGTAGCCGCCCTGGGCGGGACCGTACCCGCCCTGCCCCTGCGCGGGGCCGGGGCCGCCCTGTCCCTGCCGCTGGGGCGGACGTCCGCCCTGGGCCGGCTGCGGGGGCCCGTAACCCGGACGGCCGCCCTGTGCGGGCCCCTGGCCACCGGGGCCATAACCGGGACGGCCGCCCTGATGCGGATTTCCTGAAGGGGGCCCGTAACCGCCGCCCTGTCCGGGGCCGTACGGGTTGGGGGGTTGGCTCATCTAAGTCATTCCTCCAAGCGCAGCAACATGCGCGTGTTGCCGAGCGTGTTCGGCTTCACCCGGTCCAGATCCAGGAACTCCGCGACGCCGTCGTCATAGGAACGCAGCAACTCCTCGTAGACGACCGGGGCCACTGGTGCGCCCTGGATCTCGCGGAAGCCGTGCCGTGCGAAGAACTCCACCTCGAAGGTAAGGCAGAAAACGCGCCGAACACCCAGTTCCCTGGCGGCCTTCAGAAGTTGGTCCACGATCTGGTGACCGATACCCATGCCGCGGCATTCCGGGGCGAGGGCCACCGTGCGCACCTCGGCGAGGTCCTCCCACATGACATGAAGCGCACCGCAACCGACGACGCCGCCGAACTCGGGCGCGTCGGCCACCCAGAACTCCTGCATGTCCTCATAGAGCTGCACCGTCGACTTCTGCAACAGGCGCCGCCCCGGACCCCCGTAGGTGTCGACGAGGCGCCGTATCGCGCGGACATCGGCCGTCCTGGCCCGCCGGATCGTCAACTCCATAGTGGGTTGAGACTAGTGCGTCCAGAGGCCCTTTGCGATGAGTCCCAATAGCCCCGGGGTCACCACCGATCACGAGAAGGTCGCGTTTACGATACCGAACGATCACCCAGCGTGCTTGACCTGCGGATTCGCGCGTTCTGGTTGGCATCGTCGACGGACTTCGTTAGTCTCTCGCGCTAGTCGGCAGTTGAATCCTGGCCTCGCCTGAGACCCGGCACCCGCCGATCCGCCGAATCCCTGCGGGCGCAGCCAGCGCCGCGGGAACCGGGGACCCACCAGATGATGGGGTGAGTCCGCGTGGACCCGGAGGACCCTCAGTCCTCTCGACCGGGCACCGGTAGGGCTTCTCCGGCCCGAACCCGACAGCTAACCCGGTAGGCGGCCGAGGAGAGGAATTCCGTGAAGCACGTCCGCAGTCGCCTGCTGTGCGCCGCACTCGCAGTCGCCGTCGCGTTCCCGGGGGCGGCTCATGCCGATCCCGATCCGATGAAGCAGATCGAGAAGATCGCCGACGACCTCGAGCAGATCAACGAGCAGCTGAACGGCCTGACCGTCAAGCTCAAGCAGGCCAAGCGCGCCGCGAAGGTCGCCCAGGAGAACGCCGACAGGCAGCAGAAGAACCTCGACGCCGTCTCCGAGCGCGTCAGCGGTCTCGCCGCCAGCACCTACATGATGGGCGGGGCCGACCAGACCGTCGCCTTCGCCACCGCGCGGGACCCGCAGACGTTCCTGGACCAGACCGCGACGCTCAGCTACTTCGCCGCGCAGGACGGGACCAAGGTCCTCGCCCTCGTCAACGCCATGCAGTCCGCCCAGCGGACCAAGAAGGCGGCCGACGAGCGCGCCCGCGAGGTCGTCAAGCTCACCGGTGACCTCAAGGCCAAGAAGAAGACGCTCGACGACGAGTACTCGAAGATCCGCGACAAGATCGTCAAGAAGGATCCCGAGAAGATCAAGAACATCCCTCTCGTCGAGGGATCGGGCAAGGCCGCCGAGGCCCTGCGCTTCGCGATGAAGCAGCTCGGCAAGCCCTACGTGTGGGGGGCCGACGGCCCCAACTCCTTCGACTGCTCGGGCCTCACGATGTGGGCCTACGCCCAGGTCGGCATCAACCTGCCGCACTTCACGGGCAGCCAGTGGAACGCGGGGACGCACGTCAACCGCGACCAGCTCCAGCCCGGTGACCTGGTCTTCTTCTACAGCGACCTGCACCACGTCGGCATGTACGTCGGCAACGGCATGATGCTGCACGCACCGCAGACCGGCGACGTCGTGAAGATCGCGCCGATGGGCAACCGTCCCTTCGCCGGCGGCGTCCGCATCGCCTGACGGCGTTCCGGACAGGACGGCGTTCCGAACAAAGCCTGACCGCTGGTGCCCGGCCGATGATCCGGCCGGACGCCAGCGGTCAGGGTCCGCTGCGGTCTTCTCTAGATGAGCTGTCTGCGGGCCGCCCAGACGACGGCCTCGATGGGGGTGTTGACGTCGAGGCGGTCGCAGATCGCGCGAAGCCGGCGGCGCAGGGTGCGGGCGCTGAGTTCGAGCTTCCTGGCCGCCACGTCGGCGGTCACACCACTGGCGATCTGCGCCAGCAGTCTGAGTTCGTCCTCACTCAGCCGGGGCTCGTCGAAGGCCCGGCGTGCGAGTGTGGCCTGTTCCACTCCATCCTCCCTCGTCCTAGATGGTGACCGCAGGGGCCGCGGCCAGGGGTTGGCCGCGTGGCGTTCTTTTGTCAGTCGGTGGCCAGTCTCGGCCGATGGGTCGTTTGGGGGCCCTTCGTGGGGAACGCTGAGTGACGATGCACTAGACGGAGTCGGGACACGGTGGCAGCCTTCCCTTCCCCGTTTCGTGAATCGTTTCAAACATCCCTACGGTCCGGAACGCTAGGCGGCCGGATCCGGACCGTCAAGGTCTCAGAGGCCACGAGAAGTGATCACATCGGCACCGCAAGCGATCACTTTCCGGGACCCTGACAAATGGCACGCCGCTGACCTGCGTATACACAACCCGACCCGGGGGGGAGTGGGCTGATGCGAGCGAGTATTCGTGAAGTCGCACGCCGTGCAGGCGTCTCAGTTGGGACCGTTTCGAATGTCCTAAACCGGCCAGATCTTGTGGCCGATGCGACCAGAGTCCGGGTGCAGGCCGCGATCGACGAACTCGGTTTCGTCCGCAACGAGGCCGCACGGGCGCTCCGGAAGGGTGTGGCCCACACCCTCGGGGTCGTCGTCGAGGACATTTCCAACCCCTACTTCACCGACATGGCACGCGGCGCCGAGGCCGCTTTGAACACAGCCGGTTACGACGCGCTCTGGTGCACCAGCGACGGATCACCCGAGAAGGAGCGCCGCTGCCTCGACTTCCTCGAGGAGCAGGGCGTCTCGGGCATCATCATCACCCCGGTGGCCCTGGACGCGTCCAGGATCGCCCGGCTGCGCACGCGCGGCATGCAGGTGGTGCTGATCGACCGGCGGGTTCCCGGGGCCGGTTCCAGCTCCGTCAGCGTGGACCACGTCATGGGCGGCTCGCTGGCCGTCCGGCATCTCGTCGCGATCGGCCGCACCGACATCGCCTTCGTCACGGCCGAGCCCGAGCCGCCGCCGCTGCGGCAGCGCAGGGGCGGCGCGCTGCGCGCCCTGGCGCGGGCCGGCTACCCGCCCGCATTGACGATTTCGATGACCGAATCCTCGGCCGCGGCGGGACAGAGCGCAGCCAGGCGGCTACTGGAGTTTGGAACGCTCCCCAACGGCATTTTCTGCGCGAACGATTTGATGGCGATCGGGCTGGTCAACGAGCTGACCCGGAACGGTGTGAAGATTCCTCAGGATTGTGCCGTGATCGGATACGACGACATCGACCTGGCCGCGACCGCGGTCGTCCCCCTGACCACAATCCACCAGCCGCGCCGGGAACTGGGCCGAAAAGCCACCGAGCTCGTCCTCGCCGACGCCGACAACCAGCACATCGTGCTCGCCCCCGAGCTCGTCGTGAGGGACAGCTCGGAGTAGCCCCGTCCCCGTCCGTCCCGTCCAGGCCCGTCCGTCCAAGCCCGCCCGTACAGGCGCGAAGCCCGGCCCCCCGCACAGGCGGGCGGCCGGGCTTCGGTGCGTCACTGGCCCGGCTTCACCAGCGGGAACAGGATCGTCTCGCGGATCCCCTTGCCCGTGAAGGCCATGATCAGCCGGTCGATGCCCATGCCCATGCCGCCGGTGGGCGGCATGCCGTACTCCAGGGCGCGCAGGAAGTCCTCGTCGAGCTGCATGGCCTCGGGGTCTCCGCCCGCGGCCAGCAGGGACTGCTCGGTGAGGCGGCGGCGCTGCTCGATCGGGTCGACCAGCTCGGAGTAGGCGGTGCCGAGCTCCGCGCCGAAGCCGATGAGGTCCCACTTCTCGGCCAGGAGCGGCTCGGCGCGGTGCTGGCGGGTCAGCGGGGAGGTCTCCACCGGGTAGTCCATGACGAACGTGGGCTGCATCAGCGTGTGCTCCACGAGCTCCTCGAAGAGCTCCTGGACCAGCTTGCCCTGACCCCACTTGGCGTCCCAGTGGATCTCGCGGGCGTCGGCGAGCTTGCGGACGTGCTCGATCGGCGTGTGCGGAGTGATCTCCTCGCCGAGGGCGTCGCTGACCAGCCCGTAGACGGTCCTGCGCGGCCACTCGGCCATGCCGAGGTCGTACTCGGTGCCCTCGTGGACCAGGACGGTCGATCCGGTCGCGGCGACGACGGCCTGCTGGATCGACCGCTGGGTGAGGTCGGCCATGTCGTTGTAGTCGAGGTAGGTGCCGTAGGCCTCGAGCATCGTGAACTCGGGGTTGTGGGTGGAGTCCGCGCCCTCGTTGCGGAAGTTCCGGTTGATCTCGAAGACCTTCTCGATCCCGCCGACGACGAGCCGCTTCAGGTACAGCTCGATCGCGATCCGGAGGTACATCTCCATGTCGTAGGCGTTGATGTGGGTCTTGAACGGCCGGGCCGCCGCGCCGCCGTGGATCGGCTGGAGCATGGGCGTCTCGACCTCGAGGTAGCCCTCGGAGTGCCAGAAGTCCCTGATCGCGCGGACGGTGTCGCTGCGCAGGTGGGCCATCTTCCGCGACTCGTCGTTGACGATGAGGTCGAGGTAGCGGTACCGGACGCGCGCCTCGGGGTCGGTGAGCCCCGCGTGCTTCTCCGGCAGCGGACGCAGGCACTTGGACGTGATCGCCCAGCTCTCGGCCATGATCGACAGCTCGCCGCGCTTGGAGGAGATCACCTCGCCGGTGACGCCCACGTGGTCGCCGAGGTCGACGTCGCGCTTCCAGGCCGCCAGGGCGTCCTCGCCGACACCGGCGAGGGAGACCATGACCTGCATCTCGGCGGTGCCGTCCTTGAGGGTGGCGAAGCAGAGCTTGCCGCCGACCCGCGAGAGCATGACGCGGCCCGTGATCCCGACCTTGTCCCCCGTCGCGGTGTCCGCCTCCAGGTCGGGGTATTTGGCCCTGACCTCGGCGATGGCGTGCGTGCGCGGGTAGGTCACCGGATACGGGTCGACGCCGCTCTCCCGCAGCCGCGCCACCTTCTCGAGGCGGACGCGCATCTGCTCCGGGGCGTCTTCGTAGCTGTCAGGGCCACTGGGCTCGTCACTCACGGTGTCAAGGCTATCGACACCGCAAATCCCGCGCGAACCGAAATGCCGGAGACGCCCCGGGGGCCCTGACGGCCCGCGCCCTAGGAACCGCCGACGTTGCGTTCGTAGATCAGCCGGAGGCCGGTGAGGGTCAGCCAGGGCTCGAAGGCGTCGATGGTCTGCGCCTCCTCCAGGACCAGGGGGGCGAGGCCGCCGGTCGCGACGACCTTGACGTCGTCGGGGTTGTCGGCGAGTTCCTCGGCCATCCGGCTGACGAGCCCGTCGACCTGGCCGGCGAAGCCGAAGATGATCCCGGACTGGAGCGCCTCGACGGTGTTCTTCGCGATGACGTTGCGCGGGCGGACCAGTTCGATCTTGTGGAGCTGGGCGCCGCGGATGCTCAGGGCGTCGATGGAGATCTCGATGCCGGGCGCGATGGCGCCGCCGATGTACTCGCCCTTGGCCGAAATGCAGTCGAAGGTCGTGGCCGTTCCGAAGTCGACCACGATGGCGGGCCCGCCGAAGAGGTGAATGGCGGCCAGCGAGTTCACGATCCGGTCCGAGCCCACCTCCTTGGGGTTGTCCATGCGGACCGGAACCCCGGTCTTCACGCCCGGTTCCACGATGATGGCCGGGACGTCGCCGTAATAGCGGCGGAACATCTCCCGCATTTCATGCAGAACCGACGGAACCGTTGAACACAGTGCAATACCACTGATGTCGGTTTCGACCAGCAAAGGGCTCTGCTGGACGAGTCCCTGGAGGACCACCGCGATCTCGTCGGCGGTCCGCCGCGGATCGGTGTTGATCCGCCAATGCTCGATGACCTCATCGCCTTCGAACAGGCCGAAGACGGTGTGGGTGTTACCCACGTCAATGGTGAGAAGCATCAGGTCCCCGCTGCTGGACGGAAGTCAAGGCCGATGTCGAGAGCGGGTGCGGAATGCGTCAGCCCTCCTACCGCAAGGTAGTCCACACCGGTCACGGCCACATCTCGAGCCCTCCCCAAAGCGAGGCTTCCGCTCGCTTCCAGGGTGGCGCGCCCTTCGTTCAGCTTGACGGCCTCCGCCATCGTCTCGGGCGCCATGTTGTCGAGCAGAACATCGGTCGCACCGGCCGCCAGGGCCTCTTCGAGCTGTTCCAGTGTGTCGACCTCGACCTGAATGTGAAGGTCGGGATAGCGGGCCCTGACCGCGGCGTAGGCGGCGGTCACTCCCCCGGCCGCGGCGACGTGGTTGTCCTTGATCAGCGCGGCGTCCTGGAGCGACATCCGGTGGTTGACGCCGCCGCCGCAGCGCACGGCCCACTTCTGGAGCTGCCGCAGGCCCGGCAGGGTCTTGCGCGAGTCGCGGACCCGGGCCCCGGTTCCGGCCAGCTCCGCCTCCCACGCGGCCGTCCGGGAGGCGACGCCCGACAGGTGGGTCAGGAAGTTCAGGGCGATCCGCTCCGCCCGCAGCAGGCCGACGGTCGGCGCGGTGACGGTCAGGAGGACGTCGCCCGCGGTGATCCGGTCGCCGTCCTTCAGCCGCGGCTCCAGGACGGCGTCGATGCCGAGGATCTCGAAGACGGCCTCGGCCACGAGCAGGCCGGAGACGACGCCGTCGGCCCGCGCGGCGAAGTCGGCCGTCGAGACCTGGGCCGCGTCGAAGATCGGCTCGCTGGTCACGTCGGTCTCGCCGTCCTCGGCCAGCGCGACCCGGACGATCCGCTCGACCTCGACCGGGTCGAGCCCCTCCGCGCGCAGCCGCGCCTCAAGCCCCGGTGTCATCCGTTCCTCCTCGTCACAGTGAGCTGATCTTCACCAAGTGAGCTGATCTTCACGATAGGGCTCAGGCGGCCGTCGTCCGGTAGGAACGCGAAGGCTCGAACCGGGTGGCGAGGACCGCGCCCTGGACCCGGGTCACGAGGTGCCCGAGCCAGCGGTCGTCGGCCTCGGGGAAGTCCTCGCGCCAGTGGCTGCCGCGGGTCTCCTCGCGCCGTCCGGCCGCCGCGACGATCGCGCTGGCGACCAGGTGCAGGTTGGTGGCCTCCCACGCCTCGACGCAGGGCCCGGCCGCGGTGCGCCCGGCGAGGGCGGCGAGCTCGCGGCGGGCCGTGGCCAGGCCCTCGGCGCTGCGCAGGACCCCGCAGTGAGCGCTCATGATCCGCTGGATCTCGCCGTGGACCGACGGGTCCAGCAGGCCCGCGGTGCCCTCACGGCGTCCGGCCGCGACCAGGAGGTCGCCGCTGAGCGCCGCGCCGCCGCGCCTGATCGTCACCGCTCCGGCGGAGAGCAGGGCGCGGGCCGGGGCGTCCTGCTGGGCGACGGCCGCCGCCTCCAGCTCGTCGCGCAGGGCCAGGGCGATCCGCTCGGCGAAGACCAGGCCCTCCAGCAGGGAGTTCGAGGCGAGGCGGTTGGCACCGTGCACCCCGGTGCAGGCGACCTCGCCGCAGGCGTACAGGCCGGGGAGGGTCGTGTGGCCGTGCCGGTCGGTGCGGATGCCGCCGCTGGCGTAGTGGGCGGCCGGGACGACCGGGATCGGCTCGGTGAGCGGGTCGATGCCGTGGCTGCGGCAACTCGCCAGGATGGTGGGAAAGCGGTCCTCCCAGAAGCGGCGGCCCAGGTGGCGGGCGTCCAGGAGCATGTGGGACTCGCCGGTCTCCAGCATCCGGTTCATGATCCCCTTGGCGACGACGTCGCGGGGGGCCAGCTCGGCGAGCTCGTGGCGGCCGACCATGAAGCGTGTGCCCGAGGCGTCGACGAGGTGGGCGCCCTCGCCGCGGACGGCCTCGGAGATCAGGGGCTGCTGGCCGGTGGCGTCCGGGCCGAGGAACATCACGGTCGGGTGGAACTGGACGAACTCGAGGTCGGTGACCTCGGCGCCGGCCCGCATCGCCAGGGCGACGCCGTCGCCGGTCGACACGGTCGGGTTGGTGGTGGCGGAGAAGACCTGGCCGAGCCCGCCGGTCGCCAGGACCACGGCCTTGGCCCGGACGGCGCCGACACCGTCGCGCTGTCCCTCCCCCATGACGTGCAGCGTGACGCCCGCCGCCCGGCCCCTGTCCATGATCAGGTCGAGGACGAGGGCGTGCTCGATGACCTCGATGCCCTCGGAGTGCTTGAGCGCGGCCAGCAGCGCCCGGCTGATCTCCGCGCCGGTGGCGTCGCCGCCGGCGTGCGCGATCCGGCGCCGGTGGTGGCCGCCCTCGCGGGTCAGCGAGACGGTCCCGTCCTCGGCGAGGTCGAAGTGGGTGCCGAGCTCGATCAGCCGCCGGACGGCCGCCGGCCCCTCGGTGACGAGCGTCCGCACGGCCTCGACGTCGCAGAGCCCGACCCCGGCGACGAGGGTGTCCTCGAGATGTTCCTCAGGGGTGTCCTCGGGGGCGAGGGCCGCGGCGATCCCGCCCTGCGCCCACCGGGTGGATCCGGCGTCGAGCAGGGCCTTGGTGACCAGCAGGACTCGTCCGTGCTCCGCGGCCTTCAACGCGGTGACCAGACCGGCGATGCCGGATCCGATCACCACGACGTCGGTCTCGACCGTCCAGCCAGGCGCGTTCGCGACAAGCGTGTCGATCATGTCGCCCTCCTCGGGGGGTTCTCGTCAATATGACATTAAACCCCTCCGTCAAATTCCCCGTACGGGCGGGGGGTGCCGTCTCAGTGGACGAGATCGGGGCGGCGGGTGCCGGTGCCGGGGACGGGCTCGGCGGGATCGCTGCCGAGCAGGACGATCCTGTTCCCGGCGTCGACGTGGACGACCGAGGGCTCGAAGGCGCGGGCGTCGGCGTCGGACATGGCCGCGTAGCTGATGATGATGACCAGGTCACCGGGGTGGACCAGATGGGCGGCGGCGCCGTTGATGCCGATCACGCCGGTGCCGCGCGGGCCCTCGATCACATAGGTCTCGAGGCGGGCGCCGTTGGTGATGTCGACGATCTGGACCTGCTCGCCCGGCAGGAGGTCGGCGGCGTCCAGGAGGTCGGCGTCGATGGTGACCGATCCCACATAGTGCAGGTCGGCCTGGGTGACCGTGGCGCGGTGGATCTTGGACTTGAACATGGTGCGGAACATGTCAGAACTCCAGCGGGAGGTTGTCGATCAGGCGGGTCTCACCGACGCGGGCGGCGACGGCGAGGACGGCGGGGCCGCTGTGGCCCGCGGTGACGGGCGAGAAGGTGACCGAGTCGGCGAGGACCAGGTAGTCCCGGTCCAGCGGCGGCTCGGCCTTGGCCGCGGCGTCCAGGACGGCCCCGGCGGCGGCCAGGACCCCGGCGGGGCCCAGCTCCACGGCGTCGCGGCCGGCGAACAGCGCGCGTGACAGGGCCACCGCGGTGACCCTCTCGTCCGGGGACAGGAACCGGTTCCGGCTGGACAGGGCCAGCCCGTCGGCCTCCCGGACGGTCGGGCACGCGACGATCCGGACGCCCAGGTTCAGGTCCTCCGACAGCCGCCTGATGACGGCGAGCTGCTGGGCGTCCTTCTGGCCGAACAGGGCGCTGTCGGGACGGACCAGGCCGAAGAGCTTGGTGACGACCGTCAGGACCCCGTCGAAGTGGCCGGGCCTGGAGGCGCCCTCGACGACGGTGCCCATCTCGCCGGCGCTGACCGTCACGACGGGCTCGCGGGGGTACATGTCGGCGGCGGAGGGGGCGAAGACCAGCGCGACGCCCTCCTCGGCGCAGATCGCGGCGTCGGCCTCGAGGGTGCGCGGATAGCGGTCGAGGTCGGCCTTCTCGCCGAACTGGAGCGGGTTGACGAAGACCGAGACCACGACGTGGTCGGCGATCTCGCGGGCGGCCCGGATCAGCGACCGGTGCCCCTCGTGGAGCGCGCCCATCGTCGGGACGAGAGCGACCGTGCCGGACAGCGCGCCGCGGGCGGCGGCCAGCTCGGCGGGAGTGTGAACGATCATGACGACCTCGTTAGGTTGCGGGGCACGACGAAGGAACGCCGGGAGGCCCGGCGGGCTATTCCCTGGGCTGGTGGAGGGCGCCGAGCAGCCGTTCGGCCGACTCCGGCTTGAGCAGGCCGGCGTCGAGCGCCAGGTCGGCGGTCCTGCGGGCCATCGCCAGGTAGGCGGCGAGGGCCTCCGGGGACGCCGCCCCGACGGCCGCCACATGGTCGGCGACCGTCCCGGCGTCGCCTCGGGCGACGGGCCCGGTCAGGCCGTGCGCGCCGAGCCGGAGCGCGTTGTCGAGGGCGGCGCCGAGCAGCGGGCCGAGCAGCCGCGACGGCTCCTCGACCCCGGCCCTCGTGAGCAGCCCGGAGGCCTCCACGACCAGGGTGACCAGGTGGTTGGCGCCGATGGCGAGGGCCGCGTGGTAGAGCGTCCTGTGCTCCTCCTCGATCCACACGGGATCGGCGCCCATCTCGACGACCAGGGCCTCGCCGACGGGCCGGAGCGGGCCCGGCGCGGTGACCCCGAAGGAGATCCCCGCCAGCCGGTCGAGATCGTCGGGACGGCCCGCGAAGGTCATCACCGGATGGAGGGCGAGCGGAAGGCCGCCGGCCCTGGTCAGCGGCTCCAGGACCGCGATCCCGTACCGGCCGCAGGCATGGGCGAACAGCCGTCCCCTGACGTTCACGTCGGCCGCGACGAGCCCGGCCGCGAGATCGGCGAGCGCGTCGTCGGGGACGGTCAGCAGCACGAGCTCCGCCGCCTCGACGACCTCCTGCGGCGCCAGGAACGGCACCCCGGGCAGGAGTTCGGCGGCCCGGTCCCGCGAGGAGACGGCCGAGGCGGCGACCACGCGGTGGCCGGCCCTGGCGAGGGCGGCGCCGAGCACGGCTCCGACGCGCCCGGCGCCCACGATGCCGACGCGCAGGCGGCCGGGGCGTTCAGTTGGCGAGTTCATTTCGTTCCAGTCCTCGAGAAGGGGTACCGGACGGTGCAAGCAGCAAGAGTACCCATGCTCAAAAAGGGGCCTTCCTGACACCTCGGTTGACCGTTGGTAACCATGGAGTGAGAGCGATGGAACGCCTGGTCTGAGCCTTGCGGGCGGCCGAGCCACAGTTGCGCCGGGACCGTTGCCAGGCGAGCTTCTCACGGGCGATGGTTATCCGTGACGGAACAGTCACGGAAAGTGAAGACCACCTCTAGCAGGATGGAGCACCACCGAATGATCAGGACCGCCCTCAGGGGTACCACCGTCGCCCTCGCCATCGCGTGTTCCGCGCTCCTCGCCGCCCCGGCCTTCGCCGACAACGGCCACAACTACGGGTACGCGAGCCACAACACCATCACCTTCGAGGTCATCGGCGGTTACGGCATCACCGTGAGCTGCAACACCGTGGCGGTCGCCGGCCAGTCCAGCACCACGTGCGAGGGCAACCAGACCAACTCGGGCGGCGGAAACGTCAACGAGGACTGATCGCCCATCCGTCCGGCCACCGGAAGGGAGGCGCCTAACGAGCACCACCTCATCGCTACCCAGGGGTCCCCGGGGTCCGGGAGTGAAGTTCTCCCGGACCCGCCCTCCCCCCGGCGCCCGTCAGGCGATGGCCCCGACGATCGAGGCCCGCGCCGCCCTTCGCGCGGGCAGCACCCCGGCGAGCGCTCCGGCGGCGGCCGCCAGCGCCAGCAGCCCGAGGAGCTGGGCCACCGGGAGCGCGAACACCATCGCCTCCGACAGCGCCGACAGCGCGACCCAGCCGTAGAACACCCCGAGCGTGACGCCCACCAGCGCCCCGATCACGGCCATGACCAGCGCCTCGGTCAGCAGCATCCGGCGGAGCTGGTTCCTGGTGAGGCCCAGGGCCCGCAGCAGCGCCGACTCCCTGGTCCGCTCGATCACCGACAGGGTCAGCGTGTTGACGATGCCGAACAGAGCGATCAGGACGGCCAGGCCGAGCAGGCTCGCGAAGGTCAGCAGCATCGTGTCGTAGGACTCCTCCATCTGGGTGCGCAGGTCGGCGGTGGAGTTCATCGTGACGCCGTCGTGGTTGCGGAGCACGCGCCTGACGGCCGCCTTGGCGTCGGCGCCGTCCCTGCCGTTGACGTAGACCGTGCTCGCGCCCGCCTTCGGGAACGCCCGGTCGAAGCCCGCCCCGCCCATGAGGATCGGCGGCAGGTCGCCCGTGTCGATGTCGCTGATCTTCGCGACGGTGAAGGTCCCCGAGCCGGTCTTCAGCTTTCCCCCGGCCGTCAGGCGCAGTTCCCCGGCGGTCTCGGCGTCGACGAAGACGGTGCCGGGGGCGAGATCGGCGATGACGTCGGGGGCTCCCAGGCCGTCCTGCGGGGTGACCGTGCCGATCGCCCACTCGTCGCCGCCGAGCTTCACCGGGGCGGTCCGCAGCTCCGAGACCTCGGCGATCTCGGGCTGGGCGCGGAGCTCCTCGGCGGCGGCGTGCGGGATGGAGCCCTCGCCGCGGGGATAGAGCACGAAGTCGACCGGGATCGCCTTGTCGACGGCCGAGGTGCTGGTGGCCTTCCCGCTGGCGGCGACGACCACGAACATGCTCATCAGCCCGATGCCGACCGACAGCGCGACGGCGCTGGTGGCGGTGCGGCGCGGGGTGCGGCGAGCGTTGTCGACGGCGAGGCGTCCGGGGACCCCGCCGAAGCGGGCGGGCAGCGCTCCGGACAGGCCGGCCAGCGGGCGGACCAGCGCGGGCATCATCGCGATCACGGCGAGGAACACCAGGGCGCCGCCCGCGGCGACGATCATCAACGCGGCCTCGCCCGGCTTCGACAGCCGGCCGAACGCGGTGACGACGGCGCCGGTGAGCAGCAGGACCGCGACGGCCGTCCAGCGCAGGGCGCCGAGGCGGAACCGCGCGGTGCCGGGCTCGTGCTGGTCGCCGAGCGCCCGGATCGGCGGGATGCGGGTCGCCGTGCGGGCCGGGACGAGCGCCGACAGCACCGTCACCACGATCCCGACGAACAGCGCGACCAGGACGGTCAGCGGGGCGAGGCTCACCGACCCGACCGGCAGGTCGGCGCCGAAGGCGTTGATCGCCCGCAGCGCGCCCACCCCGAGCCCGACGCCGATCCCGATCCCCGTGACCGATCCGATCACGCCGACCGCGACCGACTCGATCAGGACGCTCTGGAAGATCTGCTCACGGGTCGCGCCGACGCAGCGCAGCAGCGCGAACTCCCGCATCCGCTGGGTGATGATGATCGCGAACGTGTTGTAGATGACCATTCCGGCGACGAGCAGGGCGACCAGGCCGAACATCAGCAGTCCGGTCCTGATGATCCGGATGTCGGCGCCGTTCCGGTCCGACAGCTCCTGGGAGAGCTCCTCGCCGGTCAGCACGTCCGAGCCGGCGCCCGCGGCGGCGGCCACCGCGCCCTTGCCCGCGGTGCCGACGAGGTCGATCTCGGTGAAGCTCTTCACGCCGGTCAGCGCGGTGGCCGTCGCGGCGTCGAGGCCGATGCCGCCGCTGAACCCGATCTCGGTGTCGAGGCCGAAGTCGACGATTCCGACGATCTTCAACGGCACCCGGGCGCCGTCCTCGGACACGACCGTGAGGGTGTCGCCGAGCCGGTAACCGGTGTTCCCGGCGACATGCCGGTCGAGGGCGGCCTCCTTCGCCCCCGGCAGGCGGCCGGAGTCCAGCTCGAACCTGGCCAGCGCGCCCGGCTCCATCGAGACGGCCACCGGCCGCGGCCCGTCGCCGTAGGTGCCGCCGTCGCGGTCGAGGAGGGTCAGCGACCCCCGGACGGTCCCCGCCGCCTCCTCGACGCCCGGAACGGCACGGATCCGCGCCAGGTCCCCGGCATCGAGGTCCCCCCGGACGACGAGGTCGAGCCGCCCGGCGGAGGCGGCGAACTTCCGGTCGTAGCCCGACTGCATCGTGTCGGTGAGCACGAAGGTGCCGACGATGAATCCGACGCCCAGCATGATGGCCAGCGAGGTGAGCAGGAGCCGCAGCCTGTGCGCCTTCAGCCCGGCGAGAGTGGTCGAGAGCATGCAGCTCAAGTTAGAGAGGGCGGGCGCTCATTCCATCGCCCCGGAGACGGCATCGCCGTACGACTTGAGGCTGACGCCGCCCTTGCTCTGCATCAGCCATCCGAATGCCCCGAGGCCCCGCGGATCGGTCAGCTCGGCGGCTTCGCCCGTCCGGGACAGCGCCCGTAGGTAGGAACGCGGGTCGGTCGTGGCGAGTTCCCGGGGCGGACGTCCGGCGGCGACGCCGAGCAGGCGCAGCGCGTCCCGCTGGGTGGTCAGGACGGTCTCCTCCCCCGGCACCGCGCAGGCGTCGAGCGCCACGTGGGCGGTGATGTCGCAGCGGCCGTCGGGGACCGGCGGGACCGTGCCGCCGTCGCGGTAGCCCATCAGGGTCGGGCGGCGGGTGGCGACGGTGTGGGCGTAGTCGGCGGCGACGGCGACGCCCGCGTCGAGCCGGCCGAGCAGATCGGCCCAGGCCAGGTCGCGGGGGCGGCCGATCTCCGCCCGCTCCCCCGACGGCCACCAGCGGGCCAGCCAGGCCAGATCCGCCGCCTCGGGGACGGGCCCCGGAGCCTCGGTCCCGTCGGGGGCGACGAGCACGAGCCTGCCGTCCTCGACGACGTCGACCGGCACGTTGTCGAGCCACTCGTTGGCCATGACCAGTCCGGTGATCCGCTCGGGGAGCCCGGTCGCCCAGGTGAGGCCGTCCTCCGCGGGGCGCTCCGCGACCTCGACGGCCACCGCGTTCACCCGCCCGCGCACGTCGCCGGGCAGGGCCGCCAGGACCCCGCGCAGCAGCGAGCCGCAGCCGGCGCCCATGTCGATCAGGTCGAGGACGGGCGGCGACCCGAGCTGGGCGTCCACGTCGAGGAGCAGCCGGGCGAAGGCCCCGGCGAACAGCGGGGAGACGTGCACCGAGGTGCGGAAGTGGTCGCGCGGCCGTTCGCGCCGGTAGAAGCCCTCCGGCCCGTACAGGGCGTGTTCGGCCGCCTTCCGCCAGCTCAGCATCAGACAAGAGTCGCACACCAAGGTCCGACCTCAGGCCGACGAGTTTCTGACCTCCTCGTCCGTAGCCTGGAACGCATGATCAAGGCGTTGGCGACCTGGCTCAGGGAGCATCGGGAGATAGCCGACCTGCTGCTGCTCACGCCCTTCGGCTTCCTGTGCCTCGCCGACGTCCTGTCCCGGGCCGGCGGCTACGCGACACCGGTCGACCTGGGCTTCCTCGGCCTGGGCGTGGTGCTGGTCGTGCCGCTCGTCTGGCGGCGGCGCTGGCCGCTGCTCGTGTTCACCGTCATCGCGCTGGCCTGCTTCGCGCAGTGGTCGGCGGGGCTGCTGCTCGGCCACAACGTCATCATGCTCGCGAACCTGTCGGTGCTGATCGCGATGTACACCGTCGCGGCCGAGACGAACCTCAGGTGGGGGCTGGCCGCGGCGGCGGTGTGCGCGTTCGGGGCGGCGCTGGCGTTCTACGGCTTCGACCGTCAGTGGAACGGGTGGGCGGCCGAGCGGAGCAACATGATCGCGCTGGCCCTGCTGGTGGGCGTCGTGTGGTCCCTGGGGATCTACAGCGGGACCCGGCGGGCCTATCTGCAGAGCCTGGAGGAGCGGGCACGGAGGCTGGAGCGCGAACGCGACAACCAGGTGCAGATCGCGATGGCCGCCGAGCGGGCCAGGATCGCCCGGGAGCTGCACGACGTCGTGGCGCACAACGTGTCGGTGATGGTCGTCCAGGCCGACGGGGGCGCGTTCATGGTCGACTCCGATCCGCCGCGCGCCCGCCAGGCCCTGGAGGCGATCTCCGAGACCGGCAGGACCGCGCTCAAGGAGATGCGGCTGCTGCTCGGCGTGCTCCGCGACGGCGACGCCAAGGGCCCCTACGCGCCGCAGCCGGGCGTCGACCAGATCAACGATCTGATCGAGCAGACCAGGGCGGCGGGGCTGCCCGTCGTGGTGACGGTCGAGGGATCACCGCAGGGGCTCGCGACCGGCCTCCAGCTCACGGTCTACCGGATCGTCCAGGAGGCGCTCACCAACGCGCTGAAACACGCCGGTCCCGCGGCCACCGCGACGATCTTCCTGGGCTACGGTGACGACCGGATCCGGGTGCGGGTCGCCGACGACGGGCGCGGCGCGGCGGCGGCCGACGACGGCATGGGCCACGGCCTGGCCGGGATGAGGGAGCGGGTCGCCATGTACGGCGGCACCGTGACGGCCGGGCCCGTGCCCGGAGACGGTTTCGAGGTGGCCGCGGAGCTGCCGGTCAGGGGGGCGAAATGATCCGAGTGCTGCTGGTCGACGACCAGGAGCTGGTCAGGGCCGGATTCCGGATGGTCCTGGACGCCCAGCCCGACATCGAGGTCGTCGGCGAGGCGGGCGACGGGCAGGCCGCCGTCGCGATCCTGCGGCAGACCGTCGCCGACGTGGTGCTCATGGACGTCCGGATGCCCCGGATGGACGGCATCGAGGCCACCCGGCTGATCAGCGGGCCGAAGGTCATCATCCTGACCACGTTCGACCTGGACGAGTACGCGTTCGCCGCGCTCAAGGCCGGGGCCAGCGGCTTCATGCTGAAGGACGCGGGCCCGGCCCAGCTCATCGAGGCGATCCGGGTGGTCCACTCGGGGGACGCGGTGGTCGCGCCGTCCACGACCCGGCGGCTGATCGACCAGTTCGCCTTCACGCTGCCGTCGTCGGAGCCGGAGGCCAACGCCGCCACCGACGAGCTCACTCCGCGTGAGATGGAGGTGCTGCTGCTGGTGGCGCGCGGGATGTCGAACCTGGAGATCGCGACGGAGCTGGTCGTCTCGGAGGCGACGGTGAAGACGCACGTCGGGCGGATCCTGATGAAGCTGAACCTGCGCGACCGGGTCCAGGCCGTCGTGTTCGCATATGAGAACGGGCTCGTCAGATCGGGACAAGGCGAACACCGAGAGTAACGATCCGATTGCCAAGTGGTGACCATTGGGAGGCGAACTCCGGGCCCGGCCGTCCTTACCCGGCGGTAGATGGATAACTACCGATCGTGAGTATCCGGGTGTCCGACCCGGGCCTGTCCACGTCTCAGGAGGATCCCCCCCATGCAGTTCACCAAGTTCGCCGCCGCGGGCACCCTGGCCTTCTCCGTCCTCGGTGCCGTCCTCGCCTCGAGCCCCGCCCTCGCCCACCCGAACCCGGTCACGAGCGGCCAGAACGCCGTCCTGTCCGGCAACCAGATCATCGCCCCCGTCTCGATCCCGATCGACATCTGCGGCAACGCCGTGGCCGTCGCCGGCACCGCGGGCGCGGGCTGCCAGGGCGGCGCCTCGGTCGTCAGCAAGTAGCGGAGCGTTCCTCCGGCCGGGGCCCGCCGGGTCCCGGCCTACGCCTCAAGGCTGACCCGGGGTGCGCCGCGCGGCTGATCCGGGAGCGCTCTCGGGGCCGATGCGCGGCACCGCCTCCGCTTCCTACCGTGGTCGGCATGACAGCCACCACGATCGCCCCGTCCGCCGTCGTCGCGCGGAACGTCTCCAAGATCTACGGCTCGGGGGACGCGGAAGTCCCCGCGCTGCGCGAGGTGGACGTCGCCTTCGCCCGCGGCGCCTTCACCGCGATCATGGGCCCCTCGGGTTCGGGGAAATCGACCCTGATGCACTGCCTCGCGGGCCTCGACACCGTCACGTCCGGCTCGGTGACGCTCGGCGACTCCGAGATCACCTCGCTCGGCGACCGCGCCCTGACGCTGCTCCGGCGCGAGCGGGTCGGGTTCGTCTTCCAGTCGTTCAACCTGCTGCCGACCCTCACCGCCGAGCAGAACATCCTGCTGCCGCTCCGGCTCGCGGGCCGGGACCCCGACCGCTCCTGGTTCGACCACGTCGTCGGCATCGTCGGCCTGGCCGACCGGCTCGGGCATCTGCCGTCGCAGCTGTCGGGCGGCCAGCAGCAGCGCGTCGCGTGCGCCCGGGCGCTGGTCAGCAGGCCCGACGTCATCTTCGCCGACGAGCCGACCGGCAATCTCGACTCCCGCTCCGGCGCCGAGGTCCTGGCGTTCCTGCGCACCTCGGTCCGCGAGCTCGGCCAGACGATCGTCATGGTCACCCATGACCCGGTGGCCGCCTCCTACGCCGACCGCGTCATCTTCCTGCGCGACGGCCGGTTCGTCGCCGAGCACCGGGATCCGACCCCCGAGAGCGTCCTGGACGTCCTCAAGCGCCTCGACGCCCGCTGAGTCAGAACGCCACCTCGACGCCCAGCCCGCGGGCCCTGGCATGGGCGTGGACCACGGCGGCGGCCGCGACGTCGAGGGCGGCGTGGCCGGTGGACTTGAAGACGGTCGTCTCCGCCGCCGAGGTCCGGCCGGGGCGACGGCCGTCGAGGACGGAGCCGAGGAGCGTCGCACGGGCCGGGTCGAGGCCCTGGAGCTCGTGCGCCCCTGCCGGGGGCGGCTCGGTGACGGCCCCCCGCCACTCCACGAACAGGGTCCCGGCACCGACGACGGCCGGATCGATCTCGGGCCCGTGCGAACCGCCGACCGAGCCGAGGTGCACGCCCCCGGCCAGCCACTCCGGCCGGACGACCGGTTCCGTCGCCCCGGTGCAGCACAGGACGGCTCCGGCGCCGCGCACCGCCTCCTCGACGCCCGCGGCGACCGCGCCGGGGCAGCGCGCCGCGACGGCCTCGGCCCGGCCGCGGGCCCGCCCGCCGACCACGACCGGGACGCCCGGAAGCAGCGCCGCCAGCAGATCGGCCTGCGCCGCGGCCTGCACGCCCGTCCCGACGATCGCGATCCGCTCCGGCGTCCCGGCCAGGGCCCTCAGCGCGACGGTCGCGACGGCCGCCGTACGGACCGCGGTGATCGCCCCGCCGTCCATGAGGGCCAGGACCCGTCCGTCGTCCTCGTCGAACAGCGCGACGATCCCCCGGTGCGTGCTCCGTCCCGGACGCTCCGGATCGCCGAACACCGACACCAGCTTCGCGGCCAGCCCGACCCCGGGCACATGGCCCGGCATCGCCCCGACCAGCCCGGCGGGGGCGAAGGCCGCCACCCGCGGCGGCACCGACACCGTGTCCCTGGCGATCTCGACCAGGGCCTTCCCGACCGCCTCGGCGACGGCCGCGGGATCGAGCCCGGCGGCCGTCGCGGCGGCGTCGAGGACCAGCGTGCTCATGCGCCCTCCAGCAGGCCCGCGAGGGCGTCGCAGGCCTCGGTGAGCGCCGCGAGCAACGCGGGCAGCGACGCGGGCCCGAACTCGCGGTCGGGGCCGACGAGAGTCAGCGCGCAGCGCGGATGGGCGGGGACGGCCCGCGAGAGGGAGGCGACGAGGCTGTCGGCCCGCCCGTGCTCCAGGGCGTACCCGTCGCGCTCGACGGCGGCGAGATCGGCACGGAGCGCCTCGGCGGGATGCAGATCGGCCTCCGCGACCCGCAGATAGGGCGCCCTCGCGGCCTCGGGCAGGGCCGCGACCAGGGCCAGCGGACCGGCGAACCGGTGGACGGGCAGGGCCTCACCGACCAGATCGGTGATCATCGCCAGCCGTCCCGGCCTGACCGCGTCGACGACGCGCGCCCGGTCGGTCTCCAGCACCTGGAGGTTCACCATCATCCCGGTGCGCTCGCAGAGCCCCCGCAGGACCGGCCCGGCCAGCGCCACCAGGGCGTCGGTGGCGGCGGTCCGCGAAAGCCGCAGCACGGCGACGCCCGGCAGGTAGCGGTCGCCGTCGCGCTGGACCCAGCCGCGCCGGAGCAGATCGGCCAGCACCCGGTGGGCGGTGGCGCGGTGCAGCCCCGCGGCGTCGGCGAGCTCGCTCAGGCGCGGCGCCGACTCGGCCCCCGCGACGATCTCGATGAGGTCCAGGGCCTTGTCCACCGCCGAATTGACCGACCTCGGCACCGATGCATCCCTCCCCTACCGCTAGCGTGTGTTTTGTCCAGTGATACCACTGTTACGTACTATGTAACAACCGAACGAGAGAGGCGGCCGCATGGAGTTCCTCGGCGCACCGACCCCCTTCGCGGCACCGGCCGCGGGCACGGTCACCGTCTACAGCGGCGCCACCCTCCTCGACGGCCACGGCGGCCCCGCGGTGCCCGGGACCTCGATCGTCGTCGACGGAGAGCGCATCCGCCTGGTCTGCCCCGACGCCGACCTGCCCTCCGATCTGCCGGATCTCGACGTCGTCGAGCGGGTCGACCTGACCGGCCGGTTCGTCATCCCCGGCCTGATCGACACCCACCAGCATCTCGCCACCCCGCCGGACCGCCCCGTGGCCGAGGCCGTGCTGCGCCGCCAGGTCTTCGGCGGCGTCACCGCGATCCGCGACATGGCCGACGACCTCCGCCAGATCGGCGACCTCGCCCGCGCCACCCGCGTCGGCGAGATCCCCGGCCCCGACATCCACTACGCGGCGCTGATGGCCGGTCCCGGGTTCTTCGACGACCCCCGCACCTGGGAGGTCTCGAAGGGGGCCGTCCCCGGGGCCGTCCCGTGGATGCAGGCGATCACCGAGGACACCGACCTGCCGCTGGCCGTCGCCATGGCCAGGGGCACCGGCGCGACGGCCGTCAAGATCTACGCCGACCTCCCCGCGGAGACCGTCGCCGCGATCACCGCCGAGGCGCACCGGCAGGGGCTGCGCGTCTGGGCGCACGCCGCGGTCTTCCCCGCCAGCCCCGCCGACGTCGTCGCGGCCGGGGCCGACGTCGTCTCGCACGTGACCCTCCTCGCCCACCAGGCCTCGGCCGCGCTCGGCCCCGCGACGTACAAGCACAAGCCGCCGATCGACTTCCCCGCCTTCGCCGCCGGGGACCACCCGGTGATCGAGGCCCTCCTCGCCGACATGCGCGAGCGGGGGGTCGTGCTCGACGCCACCGCGGTCCTGTGGACCTGGCTCGCGGACCGCGTCCCCGAGGAGCGGGCCGAGGACAGGGCCCACGCCCTGGACATGGCCGCGCTCGCCGCGACCCTCACCCGCCAGGCCCACCGGGCGGGCGTCGAGATCTCGGCCGGGACGGACTACGAGACCTCCGCCGGCGAGGACCATCCCGCGCTGATCGAGGAGATCGAGTTCCTGGTCGCCGAGTGCGGCCTGTCCGTCGCGCAGGCCCTCAGGTCCGCGACCCTCGTCGGCGCCCGCGGCATCGGCGCCGAGGCCGAGATGGGCACGGTCGAGGCGGGCAAGCTCGCCAACCTCGTCATCCTCGCGGCCGATCCCGAAGCCGACGTCGCCGCCCTGCGCGGCGTCCTCTGCACCGTCAAACGCGGGCTGCGCTTCCCGGCCCCCACCACGAACAAGGACTGACGCCCATGCTGATCGTCAACGCCCTCGGCGGGCTCGACAACCCCAACGCCGGCCTCGACTCCGCGAGCGCGCTGCTCCAGAACAGCGACGAGATGATCGTCGACGCCCGCGCCATCGCCGACGCCCACGCCTCCGGGCTGAGCGCCGTCAACGTCACCCTCGGCTACGTCATGGGCGACGAGCCGCCCTACGAGCACACCCTGCACGAGCTCGACGTCTGGGACTCGATCATCGAGGCCCACCCGGACGACCTGCTCAAGGTCCTGACCGCCGACGACATCCGCCGTGCCCACGCCGAGAAGCGCGTCGGAGTGATCTACGGCTTCCAGAACGCCGTCCAGGTCGGCACCGATCCCTCGCGGATCGCGGAGTTCGCCGGGCGGGGCGTGCGGATCGTCCAGCTCACCTACAACCAGGCCAACCACCTGGGCGACGGCTCGATGGCGCCGGAGAACCGCGGCCTCACCGCGTTCGGCCGGGAGGTCGTCGAGGCGATCAACGAGCAGCGGCTGATGGTCGACCTGTCGCACAGCGGCGAGGCCACCTGCCTGGAGGCGGCGAGGATCTCCACCCGGCCCGTCTCGATCAACCACACCGGCTGCCGGGCCGTCACCGACCTGCCGCGCAACAAGACCGACGAGGAGCTCCGGCTCGTCGCCGACCGCGGCGGCTTCGTCGGGATCTACTTCATGCCCTACCTGAACCTGTCGGGCCACGCCACGGCCGAGGACGTGGTCGAGCACATCCTGCACGCCGTCGACGTGTGCGGCGAGGACGCGGTCGGCATCGGCACCGACGGCTCCATCACCGGCATCGACGACATGGACGCCTACCGCGCCACCCTCGCCGAGCACACCGCCGCCCGGTTCGCCGCCGGGGTCGCCGCCACCGGCGAACGCTCCGACACCCTGCCCTTCGTCCTCGACCTGTGCGGCCCCGGCCAGTTCCGCAAGCTCATCCGCCTGCTCGAGGAGCGCGGCTGCACCTCGACCCGCATCGAGAAGATCCTCGGCCTCAACTTCCTCGCCTACGCCGACCGCATCTGGAGCTGAGCTAACGCGCCCAGCGTTCCGGGGAGCCGGAGCGGGCCTGGGCGTTGAGCGACCTGCGGAGGGTGTCCTCGCCGAGCTCGCGGGCCTCGGCGAGGTCGCGGTCGACGGCCGAGACGTGCACGGGGCCCGGCGGGACGTCCACATGGACGGTCGCCAGGCCCTGCAGCCGCTGGAGCGGGGTCGAGGTCAGCCGGACGGACTGCGCCCGGGCGAAGGCCACCACGTCCCAGGTGCGGCAGAAGGCGCCCCGGCGGGTCACGAAGACGTCCCGGCTCGAACCGGCGGCGGCCTCGGGCTCCAGCCGCGACCTGCCCTCCTTGAACGGGATCTCGGCGAGGGCGACCCCGGGGAAGACCTCACTGATCATCGCGAAGGCCACGGCGCGGGGCGCGACGGGCAGGAGCGTCGAGGACAGCGCCTGGCGCTCGCCGCCGTAGCCCGCGACCGTCACCTCGACCCTGGCCCAGCCGTAGGTGCGCCACAGCCGGGGCTCGACCACCCGGACGGCCTGGATCCGGCCGGGCGGGAGCGTCTGGAGCCGGGTCTCGAACAGCCCGTACCGCAGCCGGAGGCCGTCGGGGGAGATCGAGCAGCGGAAGTCGGTGTACATGACCATCGGGGCGACCACGCCGCGCAGCAGCCCCAGCAGGACCGGGACGACCGCCGCGACCACGGCCAGCTCCCCCGCCCAGATCCCGAAACCGATCAGCGCCACGAACGCGCAGCAGGCGATGATCACCGGGATCTTGAAGACCAGGGACGCGAAGAGCGTCAGGAACGGCACCCGGTAGAACGGCCGCTCCGGCGCCTCCGGCGTCCGGCCCGGCAGCCCGGCGGCCAGCGCGAGCAGCTCCGCCCTGAGCTGCTGGGCCCTGCGGTCGCTGAGATAGCGCAGGGTGATCTCGGCCGAGGTGCCGCCGGCCAGCTCCAGCCTGACCTCGGCGAGCGACAGCGCCCGGCTGATCAGCGGCCGGACCACGTCGACGCCCTGCATCCGCGAGAGCGGGATCCGGCGGATCCGGCTGCGCACGATCCCCGAGTCGACGACCAGGTCGTCGCCGTCGATCCAGAACCGGACCGCCCACCAGGTCCACAGCCCGACCCCGACCGCGACGGCCACGACCGGCGCCGACACGATCAGGAACAGCAGGACGGTGCCGGGCGTCATGACCAGCCTGTCCTCGTCGTTCCTGGTGAGCAGCAGCGAGAACCCGAACAGCACGAAGTAGATGACCACGATCATGAACGAGCGCAGCGGCGCGGTCGCCCAGTGCAAGCGGTGGACTCCGTGCGTCAGCCACGGGTTGTGCTGCGGCGGATGGAAGGCCGGGGAGGAGGGGTTCACAGGCCGGTCCCCTCGTCGCCGCGGTCGGCCAGCCGGTCCCTGAGCTGGTCGGCGACCGCCACCGGCAGCCCGGGGATGCGGGCGTCGGTCGTCGCGGACGCGGTGTGCAGCCGCACCGTCGCCAGGCCGAACGCCTGCTCCAGCGGGCCCGAGGTGACGTCCACGAACTGCATCCGCCCGTAGGGGACGAACACGAGCCGCCGGGTGAACACCCCCGAGGTGATGATCAGGTCGTGTTCGCGTTCGAGGAAGCCCCACGCCTGGTATCCCTGCTCGGCCACGATCCACGCCAGCCCGAAGCCCAGCAGGACGGCCGCCGTCCAGGCGATCGCGCCGAGCCCGCCGCCCGTCCTGGCCACCACGAAGGCGCCCAGCGGGCCGATCAGCAGGGCCACGAGCAGCGCGATCACCCGGCGGTGCCATTTGAGGCGCGACGACACCCGCCACCACTGCGCCCCCTCCGGCGGGGTGAACGCCTCCTCACGGGTGCGCTGGCGGTAGGGCTGCGGCGGCAGCATCTGGGGCTGTTCGTTCATCGGGACCTCGTTCATCGTGACCAAGTCAACCGGAAACAGGCCCGGTTCGGGCACCTCACCCTCACCTCTTCGGCGGCGAGTCTGCGACGATGACGGACATGAGCAAGGTGCAGACGTTCGGGATCGGGGCCGGCGCGAGGGAACTCGCCACCGAGGACATGATCCTCAACATCGGCCCGCAGCACCCGTCGACCCACGGTGTGCTCCGTCTCAGGCTGCGGCTCGACGGCGAGCGGATCGAGCACGCCGAGCCCATCATCGGCTACATGCACCGGGGCGCGGAGAAGCTGTTCGAGGTCCGTGACCTGCGGCAGATCATCGTCCTGGCCAACCGGCACGACTGGCTGTCGGCGTTCGCGAACGAGCTGGGCGTGGTCCTGGCCGCGGAACGGATGCTCGGCATGGAGGTCCCGGTGCGGGCCGTCTGGGCGCGCACCCTGCTCGCCGAGCTGAACCGGGTGCTCAACCATCTGATGTTCCTCGGCAGCTACCCGCTCGAGATCGGCGCGATCACCCCGATCTTCTACGCGTTCCGCGAGCGCGAGGAGCTCCAGCGCGTGCTGGAGGAGGTCAGCGGCGGCCGGATGCACTACATGTTCAACCGGGTCGGCGGCCTCAAGGAGGACCTGCCGCTCGGCTGGATGGCCCGCACCCGCGCGGCGATCGCCCTGGTCCACTCCCGGATGCCCGACATCTCCGAGCTGATCATGGGCAACGAGATCTTCCGCGCCCGCACCCGCGGCGTGGGCGTCCTCACCCGCGAGCAGGTGCTGCAGTACGGCGTCAGCGGGCCGATCGCCCGCGCCAGCGGCGTCGACTTCGACCTGCGGCGCGACGAGCCCTACCTCGCCTACGGCGATCTGACCGTGCCCGTCGTGACGCGCTCCGAAGGCGACTGCCTGGCCCGGTTCGAGGTCCTGCACGACCAGGTCCTCACCTCCCTCGATCTCGCCGACGCCTGCCTCGACGTCCTCGAGGAGCTCCCGCCCGGTCCGATCAACCAGCGCCTGCCCAAGATCCTCAAGATCCCGGTCGGCCACACCTACGCCTGGACCGAGAACCCCCTCGGTCTCAACGGCTACTACCTCGTCAGCCGCGGCGAGAAGACCCCCTGGCGCCTCAAGCTCCGCAGCGCGTCCTTCAACAACATCCAGGCCCTCCCCGAGATGCTCGAAGGCCAGCTCGTCGCCGACATGGTCGCCATCCTCGGCAGCATGTTCTTCGTCGTCGGCGACGTCGACAAGTAGCGAACCGTTCGCCCGCTCCGCGCGTCTGACGGGCATGAGCGATGTTCTCGAGGCGAACTGGTACGAGACCGAGCAGCCGAAGCGGCCCCGCCGGAGGGTGAGCCGCGGAGTCGTGGCGGCGGTGTTCGTCCTGCTGGCGATCGCGGGGGTCGTCGTCGCGTTCGCGGGCCTGGCCGTGGCCGGTGACGTGCCGACCTGCGGCGGCGGCTGATCAGGGCTTCAGCAGATAGGGCAGGTGCGCGGTGAGGAAGCGGCGGGGGAACTCCTCGCGCAGCCGCCACAGCCCCGCGTCGACCACGAAGTGGGCCATCGTCGCACCGAGGAACGCGCCGTAGAGGGCGCGTTCCCAGGCGTGCGGCGAGCCGTGCAGATGTGAGGCGAAGTTCAGCAGGAGGCCCCCGGCGAGGGCGATCACGAACATGGTCGCGACGCCCAGCGGGCCGCCGCCGGGCCGCGGCGTCACGGCCACCATCCCCACGATCAGCAGGTACTGCAGGCCGTGCGCCACGATGAGGCTCGCGACCGCCGCGTAGGGCGCCTCCAGCAGGAACACCGGCGCGAAGAACAGCAGCGAGCCCAGGTACATCGCGACGAACGCCGGCGGCCGGTTGTTGCGGCGGTACAGCCCGTAGAGGCCGAGACCGATCCCGCCGAGGAAGGCCGCGCACGCCACGGGGAAGATCCGCGCGAGATGGGCGTCGGCGAGGGCGAGCAGATCCGGCCTGGTGAGCAGCGCGACCGTCCCGGCGATCCCGGTGACGGCCACCGCGTTGCGCTCGTCGCGCGACAGCGACCCGGCCCGCAGCGCGCTCGCCGCCAGCGCGGCCATCCCCAGGTTCTGCTTCTGGAAGTGGAAGAACTGCCAGGCGAAGAAGGCGTACAGCGCCCAGCGGAAGGTCGTCGAGGGGAGCGCCGCGGCGACCGCGGCCGTCCCGGCGACCAGGGCCAGCGGGACGGTCGCGTACCGGCCGAGGTGGGCGCGGGCATGGGAGCGGATCTCCGGCAGCGTGTAGAACCACCCGGTCGCCGCCACGTGCATGGAGCTGCCCAGGAACAGCAGGCCGGTCAGCGCCCGTCCGGGCTCGGTCCCGGCGGGCGGCGCCAGGGCGATCGCGACGGCGAAGGCGCCCAGCGACAGCAGCAGCGTGCCGTAGAGCCAGGTTCCGCGCAGCCGGTGCAACCGCAGGTCGGGGGTGATCACAGAGACTCAGACGCGCCCGGGACGTTCACGGTTCGCGCCGGGACGCCTCAGCGGCGATCTCCGGGGTCCTCGGGGATGCGGCAGCACCACTCCAGGTAGAGGCCCGCGCCGACGAGGATCAGGGCGGCCACCGCCGAGGCGGTGCTGACCGTGAAGTCGTGGCGCGGGGTGGACTTGTCGAGCTCGCCGGTCAGGAACAGCATGAAGCCGCCGAAGATCCCCGCCAGGACCGCGGCCGCGTGCGCGCTGGCCTTGCCGAGCACGGCCATCCGCGCGACGGCCAGCGGATCGACCGGGCGGGCCTTCTCCGCGGCCGTCTTGTGGTGGATGCGGTTGCGGAGCCCCGCGGCCGTGACGATCTCGCCCAGCGCCAGCAGGAGCAGGGTCGGGACGGCCGTCCACGGCAGCGGCGGCAGGTCGGAGTAGGAGACGCGCAGCAGCGCCCACACCAGGAGGGCGGGGACGATGACGAGCGCGGCCAGGATCGGCGCGCGGGATGCCTTCACGCGGGTCGCTGGAGGGTCAGATCGCCCCGGAGGTTCACACCCTCGGTGCCGAGCGTCGCCGCCAGGTCCGTGACACGGCCGTGGCCGGGCAGGACGCCGTCGGGGTCGATCGCCGCCCACGGGACCATCACGAACGCCCGCTCGTGAGCGCGCGGATGCGGCAGCGTCAGGTCGGGGTCGTCGGAGGTGATCTCGCCGAACTGGACGATGTCGATGTCGAGGGTGCGCGGGCCCCAGCGGACGATCCGCTCGCGCCGCATGGACTCCTCGATCGACAGCACGCGGTCGAGGAGCGTCTCGGGGGTGAGCCGGGTGACCGCGACGATCACCACGTTGAGGAAGTCGTCCTGCTCGACCCCGCCCCACGGCGCGGTCTCGTAGACGGGGGAGAGGGAGACGAGGGTGAGGCCGGGGGCGTCGAACAGGGCGTCGATCGCCTCCTGGAGGTTCTCCATGCGGTCGCCGAGGTTGCTGCCCAGCGACAGCACCACCTTGTTCTGGACGAGCATGTGCCCGCCGGTGAGGGTCCGGTCGGCTGCGGTCATCCACGGCTCCTGAAGATCGTGACAGCGACGTCGGTGAAGGGGTGCGGGATGGGGGCGGCGGGCTTGTGCACGGTCACCTCGGTCTCGACGACCCGCTCGTCGGCCAGGCAGACCGCCGCCAGCCGTTCGGCGAGGGTCTCGATCAGGTCGACCGGCTCGCCGGTCACGACATCGACGAGAGCTGTCGCCAGCTCCCCGTAGTGGACGGTCAGGGAGACATCATCCTTCTCCGCCGCGGGCCGCAAATCCAGGCCCAGAATCACGTCGACGACGAATTCCTGGCCCAGCTCGCGCTCGGCGGACAGAACTCCGTGGAACCCCCTTGCCCGCAGGCCGCGCAGCTCAATCCTGTCCGTCGTCATCTTCCTCCACCCCACCGAGGACCGGCGAGCCATGGTGGACCCACAGCCGCCATTCGCCTTCTTCCTTCACGAACAAATTGGTCGAGACGACGCTTCCCCCGGCCAGGAAGCCGTTCTCGGAGTCGTCCGCCATGAGGATGTTCTCCTCGCAGGTCAGGACCGCGTGGTCGCCCCGGACCTCGGTGTGGACCTCGGTGAGGACGAACTGGATGTAGGGCGTGTTGGCCATGACGAGGGCCCAGGAGCGGAGCACCTCGTCGCGGCCCCGCAGCATCGGCGACCCCGGATGGACGCAGGAGACGCCCTCGGCGAACGCGCCCCCGGCCCAGACCTCGTGCATGAGGTCGAGATCACCGGTCTCGAAGGCGTTGTAGAACCGGGAGTTGGCGGCTTCTACCGCCGCGATTTCAGGATCAGCCACGCGCGGACCTTATCGCTGCGGCGACCCGCACCGCGTCGGCGTTCGGGCGAACCTTGTGCACACGAACGCACCAGGCGCCTTCGGCGGCGGCCAGGGCGGTGACGGCCAGGGTCGCGTCGTCGCACTCGTCGAAGGCGCGCGGCGTGCCGTCGGGGGTGGCGAGGAGCCGGCCGAGGAACCGCTTGCGCGAGGCGCCGACCAGCACCGGGAAGGCGTATCCGGACAGGTGGGCGAGCAGCCGCCAGTTGTGCTCCGGCTGCTTGGCGAAGCCGAGGCCGGGGTCCAAGACGATCATCGACGGGTCGACGCCCTGGGCGATCACGGCGTCGACCCTG
Source organism: Actinocorallia longicatena (assembly GCF_039534125.1). Lineage (NCBI taxonomy): Bacteria > Bacillati > Actinomycetota > Actinomycetes > Streptosporangiales > Thermomonosporaceae > Actinocorallia > Actinocorallia longicatena. The sequence goes on from NZ_BAAAUV010000034.1 coordinate 34,306, forward strand.
GTGTTCAGCTCGTCGCGTACCTCACGGACGACGTCCTGGTAGACGGCTCTGGTCTGCATGTCGTGGCTGTGGCCGCGCCAGTGCATCACCACGTAGGGGACCTTCGCGGCGGCGACGACCTGCGGCATCCCGGGATCGGCGAGCCCGCCGCTGACGTCGTTGACCAGCCGGGCGCCCGCCGCGACGGCGGCCTCGGCGACCTCGGCCCGCATGGTGTCGACGCTCACCGGGACACCCTCGCGGTGCAGGGCCTCGATCACGGGCACGACCCGGCGGAGCTCCTCGGGCAGCGACACCCGCTGCGCCCCCGGCCGGGTGGACTCCCCGCCGACGTCGACGATGTCGGCGCCCTCGTGGAACAGCTCCAGGCCGTGCTTGACCGCCCGTTCGGGGTCGAACCACTCGCCACCGTCGGAGAAGGAGTCGGGGGTCACGTTCACGACGCCCATCACCAGGCACCGGCCCGGCGCCGGAAGCCCTGGAACGGTCGAACTGCTCATGCTCACCAGCCTATTTGATGGTCAGTGAGCGGACGGGCGGGGCCCCGGGACGTCCGTGGCCCGGCGGCGGGCCGGCGGCGGCAGCAGGCCGGGCAGGCGCAGCCGGGGCCAGACGAGGAAGGCCTCGGCCTCCAGCGCGGCCAGGGCGATCCGGGGCGCGTCGTTCAGGGACGGGTAGACGAAGAAGCGGGGCCGCCAGGTCGGCTGGAACTTCGCGTTGAACTTGTACAGCGACTCGAGCTGGAACCAGCGGGACAGGAACAGCAGCAGCCCGCGCCAGGCCCGCAGCACGGGTCCCGCCCCGACCCGCTCGCCGCGCTCGAAGACGGCACGGAAGACCGCGAAGTTCAGCGAGATCCGCTGGACGCCCAGGTCTCCGGAGAGCCGGATCGCCTCGGCGATCATGTAGTCGTTGAGTCCCGGCTGGGCGGCCCGGTCGCGGCGCATCAGGTCGAGGGACAGGCCGTCGGGGCCCCAGGGGACGAAGTGCAGGAAGGCGTGCAGGTCGCCGTTCCGCCGGGCGGTGGCGATCGCGCACTCCTCGTCGCCGGGCTCGCCGACGCGGCCGAGGGCCATCGAGAAGCCCCGTTCGGTGTCGGTGCCGCGCCAGGCCGCCGCCTGGCTCCACAGGGCGTCCAGCTCGGCCTGGGTGAAGTCCTTCTCGCGCTTGAGCTCGACCTGGTACCCCTGCCGCGAGACCCGGTTGACCATCTGCCGGACGTTCCGCATGGCCCGGCCGTCGAGGCTGAACTCCGCGACGTCGATGAAGGCCTCGTCGCCGAGCTCGATGGCGTCCAGGCCGCCCTCGCGCACCCAGACCTCGGCCCCGAGCTCACTGCAGCCCATCACGGCCGGCACCCAGGCGTGCCGGTCGGCCTCGGCCATGAACTCCTGGATCGCCCCCGGCCACGCCTCGGGATCGCCGAGCGGATCGCCGCCCGCGAGCATCACCCCGGACACCACCCGGTAGGTCACGCAGGCCTTGCCGGACGACGACCAGATGACGCTCTTGTCGCGCCGCAGCGAGAAGTACCCGAGGGAGTCCCGGTGCCCCTGCCGGTCCAGGAGGCAGCGCAGCCGCCGCTCGTCCTCGTCGGAGAGGGCCACGACGGGCTCGGCGGGCCGCAGGAACAGGTAGACGACCGTCAGGGCCGTGAACAGCCCGAGACCGCCCATCACGAGCGCGAACAGGTCACCGCGCCGGTCGGTCATGAACTCGACGGGCCCGTTGATCCCGAACAGGCCGAGGAAGACGCTCTGCCACCGGTCGGTGAACCCGTAGCCGCGGGTCAGCTCCCTGTGGTTGAGCTGGAGGAACAGCAGCCCGATCCCCAGGCTGCCGGCGGTGAGCAGGACCCCGGTGTACAGGGCCCGCCAGCGCGTCCGCGGGTCGCCGACGGCGTAGAACTCGGCCCGGGTGTACAGGAGCGCGGCGAGCATCGCCGCCGAGATCACCGACTCGATGATCAGGAGGTCGCGGAACAGGTGCAGGACGATGCTGACGGCCAGCAGCACCACGGCCGCCTGCCACGCCCGCCGCTTCCGGCGGCGCAGCGCGTGCGAGAGCATCAGCAGGAGGATCCCGGCGAGGACGGTCCCGGTCCGCGCGACGTCGGTGACGGCCCCCGGCACCAGCTCGGAGATCTCGATCCACCGGTTGTGCCAGCCGGGCGAGATCCCGCCGATGACGTCGTGAATCCCGGTGAGCAGGGCGAGGACGCCCGCGACCTGGGGAACCCTCCGATGGAGCCGCCGCCGCTCCCGCTGCTCAGCAGCCCCGTCCCGCCGATCCGTCTCCACCATCACGGCCACACACCCTAGGGCCCCGCGGGCAAACGCGAGGCCACCTTGACGCCTTGAGCACGGACGCGCTCCGCCGGCCGGAGCGCCGTCACCGTGATATCACGGTGCCCGGTGTCAGCGCCCGAGGATGAGACTCATGGCCTCGGCCCTGGTCTCCGGGCTGTTGCGGAAATCACCGCGGACGGCCGAGGTGATGGTCTTCGCGCCGGGTTTGCGGACGCCGCGCATCGTCATGCACAGGTGCTCGGCCTCGACCACGACGATGACGCCGCGGGGCTCGAGGGTCTCCATCAGGGCGTCGGCGACCTGGCTGGTCAGGCGCTCCTGGACCTGGGGGCGGCGGGCGTACACGTCCACGAGGCGGGCCAGCTTGGACAGGCCGGTGATCTGGCCCTTCTCGTTGGGCGTGTACCCGACGTGCGCGACACCGTGGAACGGCACCAGGTGGTGTTCGCAGACGGACGCGAGCTCGATGTCCTTCACCAGGACCATCTCCTCGTGATCGGCCTCGAAGACCGTCGTGAGGGCGTCCGCCGGGGTCTGGCGCAGACCCACGAACTGCTCGGCGTAGGCGCGCGCGACCCGGGAGGGGGTGTCCCGGAGTCCGTCGCGGTCGGGGTCCTCGCCGATCGCGTAGAGGATCTCGCGAACGGCCTTCTCGATCCGCGCGTGGTCGAACTCCGGGACGATACTCATATCGGACACTTTACGCCCAGAGGTCAGGCGTCCGATTCATCGGCAGGTGCTTCGACGATCTCCGCGGGCCCGGTGTAGGCGAGCTCCTTGGGGGTCAGGACCGGCGGGCGCTCGCTGGGGAGGCGCTTGCCGTAACCGGTGTAGGAGTTCACCTTCTGGCGCTTGGTGATGGGGGCGAAGACCTCGAGGACCATGTCCTTGGAGAGGGTCTCCTTCTCCATCAGCTCCAGGACCAGGTGGTCCAGAACGTCGCGGTACTCGGTGAGGATCTCCCAGGCGACGTCGTGGGCCGACTCGATGAGCCGCCGGACCTCGTCGTCGATCGCCGAGGCGATGTCCTCGGAGTAGTCGCGTTCGTGACCCATGTCACGGCCCAGGAAGACCTCGCCGTTGCCGCTGCCGAACTTGCGGGCGCCGAGACGCTCGCTCATCCCGTACTCGGTCACCATGTTGCGGGCGATCGAGGTGGCCTTCTCGATGTCGTTCGAGGCGCCGGTGGTGGGCTCGTGGAAGACGAGCTCCTCGGCGGTGCGGCCGCCCAGCAGCATGGCGAGCTGGTCGGTCATCTCCGAACGGGTGGTGAGGAACTTGTCCTCCATCGGGAGGGTCATCGTGTAGCCCAGCGCGCGGCCGCGCGGCAGGATCGTGACCTTGTGGACCGGGTCGGCGTTGGGAAGGGCGTGCGCCACCAGGGCGTGGCCGCCCTCGTGGTAGGCGATGATCTTCCGCTCGGCCTCGGACATGACCCGGGTCTTGCGCTCCGGGCCCGCCATGACGCGGTCGATGGATTCCTCGAGGGTCTCCATGTCGATGAGCTTGCGGTCGAAGCGCGCCGTGAGCAGCGCGGCCTCGTTGATGACGTTCGCCAGGTCCGCACCGGTGAAGCCGGGGGTGCGGCGGGCGATGGTGTCGAGGTCGACGTCGGGCGCGAACGGCTTGCCCCGCCCGTGGACCCGGAGGATGCCCTTGCGGCCCTCGAGGTCGGGACGGTCCACCGTGACCTGGCGGTCGAAGCGGCCAGGACGCAGCAGCGCCGGGTCGAGGATGTCGGGACGGTTGGTCGCCGCGATCAGGATCACGCCGCCCTTGGCGTCGAAGCCGTCCATCTCGACGAGCAGCTGGTTCAGGGTCTGCTCGCGCTCGTCGTGGCCACCGCCGAGACCGGCGCCGCGGTGACGTCCGACCGCGTCGATCTCGTCGATGAAGATGATCGAGGGAGCGTTGGCCTTGGCCTGCTCGAAGAGGTCGCGGACGCGGCTCGCGCCGACACCCACGAACATCTCCACGAAGTCCGAACCGGAGATCGAGTAGAACGGCACGCCGGCCTCGCCCGCGACGGCCCGCGCCAGCAGGGTCTTACCGGTGCCGGGAGGGCCGAAGAGCAGGACGCCCTTCGGGATCTTCGCGCCGATCGCCTGGAACTTGGCCGGGTTCTGGAGGAAGTCGCGGATCTCCTTGAGCTCCTCGATCGCCTCCTCCGCGCCGGCGACGTCCGCGAAGGTCGTCTTGGGCGTGTCCTTCGTGATCAGCTTGGCCTTGGACTTGCCGAAGTTCATGACCCGCGAGCCGCCGCCCTGCATCTGGTTCATGATGAACAAGAAGATGAGGACGATGACGATGAGCGGGAGCAGGCTGAACACGAGGTTCAGGATCAGGCTCTGCTTGGGAACGTCGACCTTGTACGAGGTGGTCTTGCCGGCCTTGACCTGCTCCTGGAGCTGGTTCTGGAGCTGGAGACCCTGGCCGTCGACCCAGCTGGCCTGAAGGTTCTTGCCTTCGGTGGTCTTGACCTGGATGACCTGGTCCTTGTCGACGATCTTCGCCGACGTCACCTTGCCGTTCTGAATGGCGGACACGACCTGCGAGGTGTCGACCTTGTCATAGGTCGTACCGGGATTGACCCCCCACATCACGAGGGCGACGAGAATCCCGAAAAGCAGGACCCACAGCAGTGGTCCGCGGAAGTAGCGCTTCACGTCCATATGTGCGGCAACCCCGTGCGGGGACCGTCCCTCCTGACCAACGTCTGTGGAAAGCTAGCTACTGAAGGTACACCGGACGATGCGGCCCATGCAGCCGACACCTATCGCACGGATCTTGCCCCAGCTCCTTGGCAACGACCGGGCAGACCGGGTAGTTCCCCACGATCAGCTGCTGTACACATGGGGCGCGAGAGTACCGACGAACGGGAGGTTCCGGTACTTCTCGGCATAGTCAAGACCGTAACCGACGACGAACTCGTTCGGGATGTCGAAGCCGATGTACTTCACGTCGATGTCCGTCTTGACCGCTTCCGGCTTGCGCAGGATGGCGCAGACCTCGAGGCTCGCGGGCTGGCGGGTCCGCAGGTTCTCGATCAGCCAGGAGAGCGTGAGACCGGAGTCGACGATGTCCTCCACGATCAGGACGTTCTTGCCGGAGATGTCGGTGTCGAGGTCCTTCAGGATCCGGACCACGCCGGACGACTTGGTGCCCGAGCCGTAGGAGGAGACGGCCATGAAGTCGAGCGAGACGTGACGGTGCATGGCCCGCGACAGGTCGGCCATGACCATGACGGCGCCCTTGAGCACCGCGACGAGCAGCAGATCCTTGCCTTCGTAGTCGGCGTCGATCTGGGCGGCGAGCTCCCGGATCTTGGCCTGAAGCTGGTCCTCCGGGATCAGCACCTTCGCGATGTCGGTGCCCAGGTCCTTCTCGTCCACCCCTAATTGCCCTTCTTCGGCGCTTTTATCCCCCCCGGCCTCTTCGGCCGAGCCCCAGTGCAGCTTGCCATACCGCCGGAACGCACAGACCCCGCCGGGCAGGTCCGCCCTCTTCTGTCCCCTCCACCCCGTCACCAGCAGATCCATCGCCTCGATGTGGACCCGGGAGAGCGCACCCGCCGACGCGCCCGCCCTGATCGCGGCCTCGCGCAGAACGCGTCCCCTGACCGCCTTGGGAGCGGCCGCGAGCACCGCGGCGTCCAGGACGTCGTCCTGGACGTGGTGAGGATCACCCGGTTCCTGCGCGGCGGCCTCGGCGTGGAGGCGGGCCGCCCACGCGTCGAGCGCGTCGGCGTCCTCGCGCAGCAGTTCGGCCGTGCGCGCCAGCGACTCCGCGACTCCCGGACCGAGCTGCTCCTCCAGGACGGGCAGCGCGTTCAGCCTGACCCGCACCCGCGCGTAGGACGGATCGAGGTTGTGCGGGTCGTCCCAGGGGGTGAGGCCCATGAGCAGGCAGGCCCGCCGCACCTCGGCGCGGCCCAGCCCGAGCAGCGGGCGCCGGTAGGTCCCGTTGACGGGCGCCATCCCGGCGAGGGAGCGGGCGCCGGAGCCGCGGGCGAGCCTCAGCAGCACGGTCTCGGCCTGGTCGTCGCGGGTGTGCCCGAGCAGGACCGCCCGGGCGCCGGTCCGCGCCGCGACCTCGTCGAGCGCCGTGTACCGGGCGGCGCGGGCCGCGGCCTCGGGACCGCCCTCGGTGCCGACCCGCACGCTCACCGCCTCGACGGGAGCGAGCCCGAGGCCCCGCAGGGTCGCGGCGACGTGCTCGGCGCGGTCCCCCGCCCCCTCCTGAAGCCCATGATCCACTGTGACGCCCCCGGCGTCCCGTCCCGATCGGCGGGCCTCGAAGGCGAGCGCACCGGCCAGAGCGAGCGAATCAGCCCCGCCGCTGCACGCGACGAGCACCCGCCCGCCCGGTGCGAGATCGGCCAGCGCCCGCCGCACCGCCAGGCGCACCGCCGCGACCGCCGGATCCGGCCCCACCGTCGTCCTCCCGCTCGCCTCGGAGAATGGAGAATCCACCCCGCTCCCAGCTTCTCACCGGGAGCGGGGTGGACTCCCCGGGGCGCGCGTCAGGATTCGGTGCCGCTGGGCTTCTCCAGGGACAGGACCTCGCCCTCGACGGCCGGAGGGGCCGCCACGCGGGCGATCCACTTCGACGGGTCGGCGATCTCGTCCATGGTCGGGAGGGTCGCGGGGGACCGCCAGACCTTGTTGAAGCCGTCCATGCCGACCTCGGCGTGGACCCTGCGGACGAAGCGGGAGCCCTCGGCGTACTGCTTCATCTTGAGGTCGATGCCGAGGAGCCGCCGGATGGTCTTGTCGAGGCGGGAGCCGCCGCCGCGGCGGTGGTTGAACTTCGAGCGGATGTCGGCGACCGAGGGCACGACCTCGGGGCCGACGGCGTCCATGACGAAGTCGCCGTGGCCCTCGACCAGGGTCATCACCGCGGTGAGCCGGTCGAGGATCTCGCGCTGCTCGGGGGTCTGGATGGCGTCGATGAGCGTGGAGTCGCCGCCGCGGACGGCGTCGGCCACGGCCTCGGCTGCGTCCTTGAGCCGGTCGAGCATGTCCGAGGGGCTGATGTCGGAGGCGAGCAGGAACCTGGTCATCTGGTCCTGCACGTAGCCGCGCAGCCAGGGGACGCCGGTGAACTGGGCGCGGTGGGTCTCCTCGTGCAGGCAGACCCAGAGCCGGAAGTCGCGCGGGTCGACCCCGAGCTCCTGCTCGGTGGCCACGATGTTCGGCGCCACCAGGGTGAGGCGGCCGGCCGGCGCGCGCCCGGACGGGTCGGGCGGCAGGAAGAGCTCGTACTGGCCGAGCACCCGGCTGGCCATGTAGGCGAGGATCGCGCCCATCTGCACGCCGGTCACCCGGGAGCCGACCATGTCGACGACCAGGCCCGTCGCTCCGCTGCCCGGGCGTTTCTTCGACAACCGGTCCATCAGGGGTTCGAGGACGACCCGGAAACCGTCGACGTTGGCCTTGATCCAGCCCGGCCTGTCGACGACGGTCGCGGGCTGCGGCTCCGGTGGGACGTCCATCCGGGTGAACTCTCGGACGTGGACCTGCGCCAGCGCGGACAGCTCCTTGAGCTCGGCGACGACGGCCTTGGCCTCTTCCGCCGGGATCTGCGGCCCGGGCCGGACGAGCCGGCTCCCGGTCTGTACCGCGGTACCCCAGTCGATCATGCTGCCCAAAACGCCTGCTCCCCTCGACCGGTGGAAAACGCGTTATTACTCCACCGTGGCTCTTACCCTCCGAACGAACGGCGTACCGAAAAGGTTCGGTGCCCCGAGGGCCTGTCTGATGGATGGCGGCCGTGGCGAGCGGCGTCCAGGTGCGTGCCTGGGCGTCGCGCAGTAGGCCAGGTATTCATCAGACAGGCCCTAGCAGCCGCAGGAGACCACGGAGGACGCCAGGCCGTCGAGGATCAGGCGGGAGGCGCCGAGATCGACGGCGTCGTTGTCCATGAAGGCGAAGGTGAGCAGGCGGCCGTCGCGGTCGGTGATGATCCCGGCGAGCGTCGCGACCTTGCTGAGGGTGCCGGTCTTGGCCCTGACCACGCCCGCCCCGGTCGTCCCGGTGAACCGCTCGGTGAGCGTGCCGCTGAACCCGGCCACGGGCATTCCGCTGATGACGGTCCTGAGCTCGGGGCGCTTGCCCGCGGCGTCCAGGGCGACGACCCGCGCGAGGCCGAGCGGGGTGATCCGGTTGCGGGGCGACAGGCCGCTGCCGTCGACCGTGGCCACGCCCTCGGCGACCCCCAGCGACTGGAGCACCTGCCGGACGGCCTGCGCGCCGCCCTCGAAGGTCGGCGGCAGCCCCTTCTTGATGGCCACATGCCGGGCCAGCGCCTCGGCCACGTCGTTGTCGCTGCACTGCATCACGTGCTCGACCAGCGCGGAGACCGGCGGCGACTGCACGTCGGCCAGGGGCGTGCCGCCCGAGCCCGACGCGGCGCGCCCCTTGACCGGGGTGACGCCGTAGCGCTTCAGCCACTTCCCGAAGGCGGTGGCCGCGGCCGTGGGACCGTCCGGGGAGGCCTCGACCGTCCCCTCGCACGGGTTGGGGGTGACCCGCCCGTTGTCGGCCATCAGCCCGGCGACCGGCGCGACGCTGCCCTCGGGCACGTAGTTCGGCTTCCAGCCGGGGCCGAGCCGCGACCCCTGGAAGACCGAGGTGTCGTAGTCCACCGGGACGCTCTTCAGCCCGGCCGTCTTCAGCGCGGCGGCGGTCTTCTTGGCGAGGTCGGCCAGCGAGGCGGGCCTGGGATAGCCGGTGGGGACGGCCTTCGAGGTCAGGGTCGGATCGCCGCCGCCGACGAGCACGATCCGGTTGCCCTTGCGGACGACCTTCGTGGTCAGCCTGGCGTCGGAGCCCAGCGCGGCCATCGCGGCCGTCGAAGTGATGATCTTCGTGGTGGAGGCGGGGACGGCCGGGGTGCCCGAGCCCCTGTCGTAGAGGGTCCGTCCGGTGGCGGCGTCGAGCACGACGCCCGTCACCTTCGCCGTTCCCAGGCCGTTGAGCTTCGCCGTGAGAGTGGCCTGTGCCGGAATAGGCCCTGAAGCGGTACCCTGCGTGTTCTCTCCGGGAACTACGATCTGCCTGTGGGCCACGGCGGCCGGCTGCGGTGACAGCTCCCGCTCCGGTGTGATTTTTACCACTCCGGCACCCGCACCCACGGTGAAAACTTGGAGCAGGAAGAGTGTGACCACGGCCACTGGCCGGTCAACGGTCACTTGCACTACCCCTCCCCTCTTCCAAGTCCATTCCCTGTGGTGCGTCATCCTGTATACACACAACGCCCCATAAGGCACGCATCAATCGGCGGAGGAAACACAGTGGAGTTCGACGTTCTCATCGAGATTCCCAAGGGCTCTCGGAACAAGTACGAGGTGGACCACGAGACCGGCCGCATCCGCCTCGACCGCCTCCTTTTCACCTCCACCCAGTATCCGGCGGACTACGGCTACGTCGAGGGCACCCTCGGCGAGGACGGCGACCCGCTCGACGCCCTGGTCCTGCTCCAGGAGCCGACCTTCCCCGGCTGCCTGATCCTCTGCCGCACCGTCGGCATGTTCCGGATGACCGACGAGGCGGGCGGCGACGACAAGCTGCTCTGCGTTCCGGCCACCGACCCCCGCTGGGACCACGTCCGGGACATCCACCACGTCGGCGAGTTCGACCGCCTGGAGATCCAGCACTTCTTCGAGGTCTACAAGGACCTCGAGCCCGGCAAGTCCGTCGAGGGCGCCAACTGGGTCGGCCGCGTCGAGGCCGAAGAGGAGATCGTCCGCTCGATCAAGCGCGCGGAGACCTCCGGCCACTGAGACCGCCGAAGCGTGCCGGCCGGGGCGGACACCGCCCCGGCCTTCCGGTTCCTCCGGCCTTCCGGGTCTTCCGGCCGCCCGTCACGACGGCCGGACCGCTCCGATGAGGCCGTTCCGCCAGATCGTCGACACCCGGACCCGCGCCCCCGTGTAGGGAGCCTCGATCATCTGGCCGTCGCCGATGAAGATGCCGACGTGGTGGATGGTGTCGGGGTTCGCGGTGTCGGTCGCGAAGAAGACGAGGTCCCCCGGCCTGAGCATGCTGGTCGGGACGTGGGGGCCCGCGGTCCACTGTGAGCCCGTCCAGTGGTCGAGGGTGACCCCCGCCCTGCCCCAGGCGTAGAGGGCCAGTCCCGAGCAGTCGAAACCCCACGTGTTGCGGCCGTAGTCGATGCCGTAGGACGGGCCCGCGCCGTTGCCGCCGCCCCACGCGTACGGGGTGCCGATCCACTTGAGCGCCGAGCGGACCACCAGCGAGCCGCGGCCCGCCCCGCCCATCAGGCTGCTGCTGCGGCCGCTCCCCCGGAAGGTGCCGGTCGCCTTCTTGGCCAGTGCCGCCTGCCGGCGCTGGCGCAGGGCCTCCGAGCGCCGCTGGGCCAGGAGGATCGAGCGGTTCTCCGCCTTCGACAGCTCGGACGTCAGCCGGGTCTTCTCCGCCGCGATGCTCCCGACGGCCGCCTTCTGGTCGGCGACGGCCTTCACCGCGGTCCGCTTGGCCCGGTCGGCGGAGGCGAAGGCGTCCTGCCGGGCGGCGAAGGCCCGCTTGGCCTGCTTGCGCAGGATCCGGGCCACGAGCCGGGCGGCCTCGACCTTCTGCATCGCCGTGTCGTGGTTGCGGGACAGGACCTGGAGCATGCCCGCGCGGTCCATGAACCCCTGCGGGCCGTCCCGGCCGGCGATCACCGCGGCCATGCCGCCGATGCCGCCGTTGGTCCGGTAGGCCGAGGAGGCGTAGCCGACCAGCTCACCGCGGGCCCGGTCGTAGTTCCCCTGGGCCACGCCCAGCCTGCGCCGGGCGTCGGCGTAGGAGGCCCCGGCTCGGCGGAGCTTGACCAGCTCGCCGTTGTAGCGTTCCAGAGCCAGCTCGGCGCTGTCGCCGAGCGACTCGAGACGGCCCGCAGCCTCGGCGAGCCGGAACTTGATCCGGCCGACCTCCTGCGCCTTGTCCTTCACGACCTCTTTGCTGCGCGCGACGTCGTCCGCGCTGGGCGGACGTGGCGTCGCGGCGACGGCAGGTGCCGCGCCCGCGAGGAGCGCACCCGCCGTGAGCACGGCGATGGGTCGGCTTCGCAGCCTGGCCATGTGCTCTCCCTTCGGGCAGGGCTCTCGATCATTTATACCGAGAGTAGTAGTCAAATCACTCGGTGTGAACTTTCGTCACCCGGAGGCTTCACTACCCCTGAGCACTCTTTGCCTAGTCCACGTTAACGATCTTGTTTTCCCCATGCAGGAGCCGCGCGACCCAGGGACGTCCTGCCTTTTGGACGGCCTTCGCCGGGTATGTGAACACCGGTCCCTCGGTCTCGGCGGCGCGCACCCAGTCGGCGGCCGTCCGGGTCGCCGCCCAGGCCGCCGCCACCATCGGACGCAGATCCGGATGGCGTTCCCACAGCCGCAGCAGGGTGACGGTCGCGTGCGCGGCGGCGTAGCCGTCCGACGGGTAGGCGCCGCCGGCGAGGAACGCCGCGACGACGGAGCCGCCGAGCGGGCCGTCGAGGGCCCAGCCCCAGTTCGCGAGCACGAGCTTGCGCACGTCGGGCGGGACCTGGGCCGCCGCTCCGTACATCCGTTCCTGCCGCGGGCCCGACAGCCGCTGGACGCCCAGCAGCCAGGCCACGTCGGAGGACTCGTCGCCGAGCGCGAGCAGGCCGAGGACCGTCAGGCCCCGGGCGGCCTGCAACCGGCAGAGCTCGGTGACGTCCCTGCGGATCCTGGCTCCCGGCTCGGTCCACAGCGGCCATGCGACCCGCTGGACGTCCGCGACCAGCGCCTTGCGTCCGGGGCCCGGCTCCTCGGGCAGCACCCGACCGTCGCCGCGCACCCGGTAGCCGGGGTCAGGCATCGGGGGCGGCCGAGGTGGTGCCGGGGGCGGTGGTCTCCTGGTCCTTCGGCGGGGTGCTCGCGGGCGGCTCGCTCGTCGGCTGCCCGGTGGGCGGCGGCGTGGTGGCGGGCGGATCGGTGGCGGGCGGGTCGGTGTGCGGAGGAGTCGTGTGCGGTGGCGTCGTGCGCGGTGGGGTGGTGTGCGGAGGGGTGGTGGGCGGGGGGCTCGTGGGGGACGGTCCGGTGGGGGTCGGGCTCGGGGTGCCTGACGGGCTCGGTTCGGGGGTCGGGGTGGCGATGGGCGGTGGGGTGGCGGGCGGTGGCGTGGGCCGCCAGGTCACCGTGACGGTCGTCGTCCCGAAGGTCAGGCTGCCCTCGCCGCGGGAGCTCGCGGAGCGGAAGACGTGGACGCTGAGGGTGACGCTCTCGCCCTCCTTCAGCTTCCCCGACGGTGCCGACAACCGGATCGGGCCCGTGGCCCGGGCACGCCAGACCAGGCCGCCGCCGGTCGCGTGGAGGGTCACGGTGCCGCCGGAGCCGGTGCCGACGTCGAGGTAGTGCGGGGAGACCTCCAGCCTGCCTGGGCCGCCGGGGGGTTCGGTGGTGCCGGTGCCGTCCGACCCGGACTGCGGGACGTGCGGCGGCGGCGACTGCTCCCCCGGCCGCGGCGGCGACGGTTCGGGCACGGCGACGGCCTCGGGCACCGACGACTCGCGCGCCCCGAGGGGGAAGGTCGCCGAGACGGGTCCGGTGCCGGTGCCGGACGGGGACGGCCCCGCCGAGCCGGGCGCGAGGGTGGTCCGGTCGTCCGGGGTGGAGTGGGAGGCGGTGGTCTCGGCGTCGCGGGTCTGGTCGCTCGCCAGCCAGCCGACGAACGACGCGGCCGTGATCGCGCCCGCGACGACGACCGCGGAGACCAGGCCGATCCGGGCGAACCGCCGCACCCTGGTCGTGACGGGGGCGATCGCCCGGGGCCCCTGCCGGGGGAAGCCCGCCGCGGTGAACTCGGTGACCCGGGTGGCGACGAACAGCCGGTAGCTGACCAGCTCGGGATCGGTGAAGCAGCTCATCACCCTGACCCGCAGGGAGGGCGGGGCGTCGGCGTAGGGCAGCAGCCCGAACACCTTCGCGGGCGACAGGGACTCGGCCGGACGGTGCCCGCCGCAGACCGTGCAGGCCCCGGCGTGGGCCAGCAGCCTGGCGCGGAGCACCGGGTCGAGTTCGCCGCCGTCGCGGTCGGCGAGGATCGCCGCCCTGCCGTCGCATCCGTGGGGCCCGAGATGGGCGAGGATCTCGGCCGCCAGCGCGGAGCGCAGCCCGGTGCGGGCCTCGTCGAGCAGCTCCTGGACCTCCTTCTGCGGCCGGTCGAGGACGAGGGCGAAGTCGGGCACCGCGAGCTGGTGCAGGACCCGCAGCTCCAGCGCCTCGCGCTCGCGCGGGCCGAGGCTGCGGACGGCCCGCCAGGAGAGCAGCCGCTGGTCGACGTCGGGCTGGTCGTGGCTGGCGATCGGCAGGTCGGGTCGCTGGCCGGGAAGGGGCATCCGGCGGGCGCATTCGATTCTCGCGATCGCGTAAATCCAAGGGGCGAAACGGTCTATGTCGCGCAATCTATCTATATGCGCCTCCGCCACGATGAAGGTGTCGCGAAGGGCGACCTGGGCGGCGTCCCGGTTGAGCAGATGGGACCAGCAGTACGCGTAGAGCCTGGTGGCGTACTCGTCGTAGACCGCGGCCAGTGCACCGGGATCACGCGAACGCAGGGCTTCGACGAGCAGGCGGTCTTCCATGGAAGGAAAGTTAAAGGTTTTCCCATACATCACTCCACTGATTCCGTGGATTCGATCTCAGGGTCATCACCGGTGTCAGTTGAATTGTCCGACCATAGGGGGGAATAGCCTTTCCGCCGCCGCGACGATCGTCGCCACCTGGGAGGTGGTGAACACCACCGGGCGGGCGCGCACGAACCCGCCGACCGAGCGTCCCGCGAGCAGCCGGACACCCGCGTGCTCGAGCTCCGCCTCGACCCGTCCGTACTGGACGGCCACGACCGGGACGACCTCCATGTCCTTGTCGAGCTCGGCCGACAGCTCCGCCGACACCAGGGGTCCGGCCAGGGCCGCGGTCGCCTCGAGCCCGGACACGTCGCGGGCCGCCGCCCACAGGCGTCCCTCGCCCGCCCGCAGGCGGGTCCGCGGCCCGATCCGGCGCGTGATCACCGCGTAGACGCCGGTCAGCCCGATGACGAGATGGTCGAGGTTGGTGCCCTCGAGGCCCGGCACCGACCGGTCGTGCAGGACCGTGTAGCCGTTGCCCTCCAGCTCGGACAGGTGACGTCCGGTGCGGCGTTCGGCGGCGGCGCCCCGGCGCCAGTCGGTCTCCGGGCCCGGCCGCATCCAGCCGAGCGCGAAGTGCACGCCCGCCACGAGCGCTCCGCCCGCGGCGCCCGCGGGCCAGCCGCCGATACCGCCGATCATCAGAGCGGCGCTCCCGCCCATCGCCCCGGCGACGACGCCCCGCTCCGTCCGGGTGGTCAGGGCCCGGTACCGCGCCCGCGCCGAAGCCCCGGCCGTGGCGACCTCCAGTCGCGGCACTCCGCCCACCCCCTCGCGGCCAAGAGTCGCCCTCCCCGCTCCGCCGTTCAAGGACTTCGGCGCACCCCGTCTCGATCCTTCTCGCACTTGGCGCGAATTTTCCGGTTCACCGTCCCGTTCCCTACCCGAAGTGGGTAACCCGACGGCGTGCGCGGGCCGTCCCGATCCCTGTACCCGGCGTTGGGACCGGGCTGGGCTGTTCTGTCAGGGCGGGCCGCTAGGTTCGGCGGGTGACGTGCTTCGACGACGGTGACCTGGCGGGGCTGGCCGAGGCCCTGGCCATCGCGATCTCGATCAATCTCGACGGGGGCGTCCCGGCCGCCCATCTGGTCGAGAAGCTGCTGCATACCCGGTTCGTCCCGGCCGGGCCGACCGGGGACCCCGCCGTCCCCCACGCCACCTCGCTGGCCGACTACCTGGCCCGGCAGCTCGCCCGCACCCATCTGACCCCCGCCGAGCGCCGCTCGCTCGGCCTCCCCGAGACCGGAGCCGAGACCCCGGTCGCGGTGCCCGCCGCCCGGGCCGGGCTCCCCGGGGCGGCGGACCGGTCGCTACAGCCCGCCTGAGGGGTGGCACTGGCACCACCTCGGAACGGGCGCCCGCGGGAGGGTGCTCAAGGCGCCGCTTCGGAAGGCTGGGGATCACCAGGATCCCCGGACGGAGGCGGCGTGATGACGGCGTGGATGGCGGCTCACATGGGCATGGCCGGGGTGTGGGGAGCGCTGATCCTGGTGCTGCTCGCCCCCGCGCTGGAGGCGGCGCTGCCGCTGGTCGGCGTGGTCGTGCCGGGGCAGACCGCCGTCGTGGTCGGCGGGATCCTCGCCTACCACGGCCGGGTCTCGGTGACGGGGATCCTGGTCGCTGCCGTGGTGGGCGCGGTGGCGGGCAACCTGATCGGCTACGCCGCCGGGCGGCGGTGGGGCGGCGGGCTGATGGCCCGGGTGCCGCGCCGGATGCGCAGCGCGCGGCACACCGAGAAGGCCCTGAAGATGATCGCCCGCAACAGCGGGAAGGCCGTGTTCGTCGGGCGGTTCACCGCGGTCGTGCGGACCCTGGTGCCCACCCTGTGCGGCATGAACGGCATCCCGATCCGCCGCTTCATGGTCTGGACGACCGTGAGCAGCGCGATCTGGGCGCCGGTCTTCGTCGCGATCGGCTTCGCCGCCGCCCCCGGCCTGCCCGTCTGAGCCAGGGTCTGGGTCTGGGTCTGGGTCTGGGACAGACCCTAGGAGATGAAGGACTTCATGAAGGTCCAGGCGTCGGCGACGATCTGGTCGAGCGGGGCGGTGGCCTTCCAGCCGAGCTCGGTGTGGATCCGGTCCGAGGAGGCGACCAGGACGGCGGGGTCGCCGGCCCGGCGGGGCAGCGGGTTGACCGGGATCGGGTGGCCGGTGACGGCGCGGGCCGCCTTGACGACCTCCATGACGGAGTAGCCGGTGCCGCTGCCCAGGTTGTAGATCCGGTGGACCCCCGGCGTGACGGCGTCGAGGGCCAGGAGGTGGGCCTGGGCCAGGTCGGCGACGTGCAGGTAGTCGCGGATGGCGGTGCCGTCGTGGGTCGGGTAGTCGGTGCCGAACACGTCGACGGACGTCCGGCGGCCCGCCGCGACGGCCAGCACGTTCGGGATCAGGTGCGTCTCGGGGTCGTGCAGTTCCCCCCGGCCCGCGTAGGACCCGCCCACGTTGAAGTAGCGCAGGCTGGTGGCGGCCAGCCCGTGCGCGGCGGCCTCGCCCTGGAGGGCGTAGTCGACGGCGACCTTCGACTGGCCGTAGGGGTTGATCGGCGCGGCCGGGGTGTCCTCGGTGATCGGCCCGTCCCCGGTGACGCCGTAGGTGGCGGCCGTCGAGGAGAAGACGATCCGGCCGACCCCGTTCTCGCGCATCGCCGACAGCAGCGCCAGGGTCCCCGACACGTTGTTGTCCCAGTAGACCTCGGGCTTGGCCACGGACTCGGCGACCTGGGAGCGGGCCGCGAAGTGCAGGACCCCGTCGTAGCCGCCCCGGCCGAGGACCTCGGCGGAGGCCTTGATGTCGCCCTGGACGAACTCGGCGCCCTCGGGAACGGAGTCCGTCCGCCCCGTCACCAGGTTGTCCATGACCGTGACCTCGTGCCCGGCCTCCAGCAGCTGCGTGGCGACGACGGACCCGATGTACCCGGCCCCACCTGTGACTAGAACCTTCATCATTTCCCCTTTTCGGACTGGGCTCTGTAGAACGTCACCGGGACGCGGCGGGTTCCAGCCGGGACGCGCGAAGGCCCGCCCCGTCGTCCGGGGCGAGCCTCGATGACGTGCGGTGGATCAGGAGTCGAGCTTCTCGTAGCCCGCGAGGCGGACGCAGGTGGCGAGGCCCTCGATGGCGACCTCGAGCTCGGACAGGACCGGGAAGGTCGGGGCGACGCGGATGGTGCGGTCGGCCTTGTCGTCGCCGTAGGGATGGGTGGCTCCGGCCGGGGTCAGGGCGACGCCCGCCTCCTTGGCCAGGGTGACGACCCGCTTGGCACAGCCCTCGGGGACGTCGAGGGAGATGAAGTAGCCGCCCTCGGGCTTGGTCCAGGAGGCGAGGTCGGTGCCGTCGAGCTGCTCGGTGAGGATGCGGTCGACCGCGTCGAACTTCGGCCGGACGATCTCGGCGTGCGCGCTCATGTGGGCGGCGAGGCCCTCGGCGTCCTTGAGGAACTGCACGTGACGGAGCTGGTTGATCTTGTCATGGCCGATGGTCGCCATGCTGAGGTTCTTCAGCAGCCAGGCGACGTTGGCCTGGGACGAGCCGACGAACGCGACACCCGCGCCCGCGAAGGTGATCTTCGAGGTGGACCCGAAGACGAACGGGCGGTCGGGGTGGCCCGCCTCCTCGCTCAGCTTCAGCACGTCGGCGATCTCGGACGGCTTGTCGGTGAGGTGGTGGACGGCGTAGGCGTTGTCCCAGAAGATCCGGAAGTCGGGCGCGGCGGTGGGCATCGCGGCGAGGCGGCGCACCACGTCGTCGGAGTAGGAGATGCCCGACGGGTTGCTGTACTTGGGCACGCACCAGATGCCCTTGATCCCGGAGTCCTCGGCGACGAGGCGCTCGACGACGTCCATGTCGGGGCCCTCACCCGTCATCGGGACCTGGATCAGCTCGATCCCGAACCGCTCGCACAGCGAGAAGTGCCGGTCGTAGCCGGGCACCGGGGCGAGGAAGGCGATGCGCTCCTGCGCCGCCCACTTCTTCTCACCGCCGGGCAGCACGCTGAGCAGCGCGTGGACCACGGTGTCGTGCATGATCGACAGGCTGGAGTTGCCCAGCGCGACGAGCTGGCCCGCCGGGACCTGAAGCGCGGCGGCGAAGATCTCGCGCAGCTCGGCCAGGCCGTTGAGTCCGCCGTAGTTGCGCAGGTCGGTGCCGTCGGCGGACTTGTAGACGCCCTCTCCCGGCAGCGAAAGGATCGCGTTGGACAGCTCGAGCTGGGCCGGGGCGGGCTTGCCTCGCGTGAGGTCCAGCTTCAGCCCACGCGCCTTGAAGGCCTCGTAGTCCTTGCGAGCCTGAGCGTGGCGCTCCGCCACCGTCTGAGAAGTCACCCGTCGAGGATATCGAACCCCCCGGCCGACCAGCGAAGAGTTATCCCCACCCGGAAAAGTGCGACGATCCGGGCAACCTGACCGCGATTTCTCCGTCTCTGGAGCATGGAAACCGACGTGGCGCCTCATCCCCCGCCCGGCGAGACGATCACGGATCTCTACCGTGGGCACGCGCTGGGGCTCGTCCGCCTGGCCCTGATCATGACCGGTGACCGTCAGGCCGCCGAGGACGCCGTCCAGGAGGCGTTCTTCGGGCTGCACCGCAACTGGCACCGGCTGCGCGACCGCGACAAGGCCCTGACCTACGTGCGGTCGGCGGTCCTGAACCGCTGCCGGGACACCCGGCGGCGCGGCCGCTTCCGCCTGACCGAGCATCTGCCTCCGGTCTGGTCGGCCGAGGCCGCCGTCCTGCACGACGAGGAGCAGCGGGCGGTCGTCGCGGCCCTGCACCGGCTGCCGGGACGCCAGCGCGAGGCACTGGTCCTGCGCTACTTCCTCGACCTGTCCGAAGCCGAGATCGCCCTGACGATGGGCGTCAGCAACGGCACCGTGAAGTCCACGACGTCGCGCGGGCTGGCCGCGCTCGAACGCATCCTGAAGGAGGAGCGGTGACCCCGATCGAAGAGAGCCTCCACGAGGCGTTGCACGCCGTGGGCGAGACCTTTCCCGCCGGAGCCCTCGCGCCCCCTCCCGCCGCGCCGGGACGCCGCCTCCCCTGGCGGATCGCCGTCACCGTCACCGCGATGGCCGCGGCCACGGCCGGCGCCGTCCTGTTCGGCCGCGCGGCCCTCACGCCCGATGAGCCGTCCGTCACCGCCGGCCCCGGTCCCCTGATCGCCGTCGGCGGCTGGGACGTCTCGGTCTACCTCTGCTCGGCGAACAGCTCCAACCCGTCCTGCGGTCACAGGGCGGTGACCCCGGAGCGGGTCCAGGCCCTGATGACCTCGGCCGCGGGGCTGAAGGGGGTGAAGGACGTCCACTTCGAGTCCGAGGCCGACGCCTTCGCGCGGTTCCGGCGGCTCTTCAGCAGCTCCCCTGACGTCCGGGTGGGCGACGTCCCGTCCTCGATCCGCATCACCCTCGAGAGCCCGCGCTACGCCGGCCAGGTCGTCAGGGCCCTGGCCTCTGCCCCCGGCATCGACCGGATGGTCGACGAGCGGGCGCTGGGCGGCCCCCCGACGACCCTCCCGCCCAGCGGAACGCCCATGCCGATGGGCCGCCCCTGACGCCCTTCGCGGCGCCGATCGCCGTGCGGCAGACTTGACCGCATGACCTACCGCGTGACCTTCGTCTGCACCGGCAACATCTGCCGCAGCCCGATGGCCGAGCACGTCCTGCGGCGTCATGCCGAGGACGAGGGGCTCGACGTCGAGGTCGACAGCTCCGGGACGGGCGGCTGGCACGCGGGCGACGGAGCCGACCCGCGGACGGTCAGCGCCCTGCGCCGCGCCGGGTACACCAGCGCGCACGAGGCCCGGCAGTTCCGGCCGATCTGGTTCGACCGCTACGACCTGGTCATCGCGCTGGACGAGGGGCACTACCGGGACCTGCGCTCGATGGCGCCGACCGTCGAGGCGCGCGAGAAGGTGCGGCTGCTGCGCTCCTTCGATCCGGCGGCGGCCGACCTCAACGTGCCCGACCCCTACTACGGGGGGAAGGCCGGTTTCGAGGAGTGCCGCGAGCTGATCGAGGCGGCCGTCCCCGGGCTGCTCGACGAGATCCGCAAGGCTCTGTAGGCCCGGTGGAGTTCCTCGGCACGAGCCATTCCTGGACGCTCCACCGGGGAGTCCGGGAGGGCCGCGAGGTCTTCGTCAAGCGGGGCGCCGACTTCTCCGCCGAGGCGCACGGGCTGCGCCGGCTGAGCCCGCTGGCGCCGGAGGTCGTCCATCTCGGCGCGGACGAGCTCGTCCTGCCCTGGCTGGAGCCGGAGCGGCCGGGCGTCCGGGCCGCGGAGGAGTTCGGCCGGGCGCTCGCCGGGCTGCACGCCCTGGGCGCGGACCGCTTCGGCGCGCCCTGGCCCGGCATGATCGCCGATCTCCCGCTCGACAACGCTCCCGCCGGCGACGACTGGCTCACCTGGTACGCCGAGCGGCGCTGCCTGCCCTACGCCCGGACGGCCCGCGACGCCGGAACGCTCTCGGCCTCCGACGTCACCGAGATCGAGGCCTTCCTCGGACGCGCCCGGCAGCCGGCGGAGCCCGTCAGCCGGATCCACGGCGACCTGTGGTCGGGGAACGTCCACTGGTCGGGGGGACGGGCATGGCTGATCGACCCGGCGGCGCACGGCGGGCACCGCGAGACCGACCTGGCGATGCTCGGCCTGTTCGGCGCGCCGCACCTGGACCGGATCCTGGCGGCCTACGACGAGGCGCGGCCGCTGGCCGAGGGGTGGCGGGAGCGGGCGCCGCTGCACCGGCTCCATCCATTGCTCGTCCACTGCGTGCTGTACGGCGCCTCCTACCGGGCTCGGACGATGCCCACAGCAAGATCGTCGTTATTTTCGGGCAGCGGCTAGGGTGTCCGGTATGGGCATGGTGATGGCGGTCTCCTTCACCCGGTACGGGCGGTTGTACTACCTCGACCCGGGAACGCACAGCCCGAAGATCGGTGATCGGGTGCTGGTGCCGACCGAGCACGGCTCCGAGGTCGCCGAGTGCGTCTGGGCCCCGTCCTGGGTCAACGACGACATCGAGGGCTTGCCGGTCTGCGCCGGGATCGCCGGTCCCGAGCATCTCGACCGCGACGAGTCCAACCGGGTGCGCCGCACCGAGGGACGCTCCATCGCCAAGAAGCTCATCCGCCAGCACAAGCTTCCGATGAAGGTCATCGGCATCGACTACCTCGACGCCGACAACGTCTTCCGGCTGTACTTCTCCGCCCCCGGCCGGGTCGACTTCCGGGCGCTCGTCCGGGATCTGGCCCGCGGGATGCAGGCCCGGGTCGAGCTCCGCCAGGTCGGCCCGCGCGACGAGGCGAGGCTCCAGGGCGGGATCGGCCCGTGCGGCCGCGACCTGTGCTGCGCGACCTTCCTCAAGGACTTCGAACCGGTGTCGGTCCGCATGGCCAAGGAGCAGGACCTGCCGGTCAACCCGCTGCGGATCTCCGGCGCGTGCGGGCGGCTGATGTGCTGCCTCAAGTACGAGCACCCGCTCTACCAGGAGGCGCACGCCCGGATGCCGCGGCTCGGCGCCAAGGTCACCACGCCCGAGGGCGACGGCCAGGTCGTGGGCCGCAACGTCCCCGCGGACACGGTGACCGTCCGGCTGGAGTCCGGCCGCCGCTGCGCCTGCCCGTCCGCCTCCGCCTGCTCCCCGCGACAGCAGCACGACGAACGCTACGACGCCGAGAACTAGAGCGTCACGAACTCCAGGCCGCGGTCTTTCAGGCGCGGGAGGACGTGCTTGAGCGAGCGGACGGTCTGCGAGCGGTCGCCGCCGCCGTCGTGGCAGAGCAGGATGTCGCCGGGCTTGGCGCGCATCAGGTGGCGCTGGATGTGGGCGACTCCGGGACGGGCCCAGTCGCGCGGGTCGATGTCCCAGTCGATCGGGAACAGGCCGTGCTTGGCGATCGTCTTGTAGACCTTCGGCGACCAGTTGCCGCCGGGCGCGCGGAACAGCCGCGGGACGGCGCCGGTCTCCTCGTGGATGCGCTTGTGCGCCTCGACGAGCTCGTGGTCGATCTGCTTGACCGACAGGCCCGGCATGTAGATCGGGTGGGTCAGCGTGTGGTTCGCGATCTCGTGCCCGGCCTCGACGATCCGCCGGACGAGTTTCGCGTTGTCACCGATCTGCTCGCCGATCACGAAGAAGGTCGCCTTGACCTCGAAATGCGCGAGAAGATCAAGAACTTTCGGCGTCCAGAGGGGATGCGGACCGTCGTCGATGGTCAGAGCGACCGCCTTTTTCGGGGCATTCTCATCGATCTCGTGTACGTTCCGGATCGGTTTGCGACGCGGTGCGACCGCGCGATTCATCGTGGGAACGGGGGCGGGCCGCACCACCGGCCGTACCGTGGGGACCGGCGCCGCCTCGGCCGTCTGAACAGGCGAAACACCCAGATGCCGGACGTCACCCGCCAAAGCGACTCCGCAGGCCGTCGCGCCGAGAATTCCCAGCGCAGTCCTGCGGCTTATCTCCTGGTTGCCAGCCACACGTCCACCTTAGGGGTGTGGGGACGCCGCCCACATCCCGGACCGATAACGAGGCCGAAATTGCGGCCGGTCTCCGTCCGTTCCCGGCCGGGCAGTGCCACGATGGCAGGGACGTCCGGTGAGGTTGAGGAGGCACGAGGGTGAACGTACTGCGAGTGGCCGCCGGTGTGACGGGGCTCTTCCTGGCCGCCGCCGCCTGCACCACGACCGACAGCTCACCCGAGCCGCAGCAGCCGGTGAAGGTGACCGCGGTGAAGTGGTCGAACTGCGGCGACGGCCTCCAGTGCGGCAAGGTCGACGTGCCCCTCGACTACGGAAAACCGGACGGCGACAAGATCTCGCTCGCGGTGAACCGGATGCCCGCGACCGGCAAGAACAAGATCGGCTCGCTGCTGGTGAACCCCGGCGGGCCGGGGGCGTCGGGGCTCGACCTCGTGCGGGACTCGGGGAAGCTGTTCGGCGCGGACGTGCGGGCGAGCTTCGACCTCGTCGGCTTCGACCCGCGCGGTGTCGGGGAGAGCCGTCCGGTGCGGTGCCTGACCGGCCCGCAGCTCGACACGTTCTACGGAACCGACACCTCGCCCGACGACCTGGCCGAGCAGAAGGCGCTCGACGACGTCAGCCGGCAGTTCTCGGCGGGCTGCGAGAAGAACTCCGCGACCGTCCTGCCCTATGTGGGCACCAGGAACGCCGCCCGCGACATGGACGCGATCCGGGCCGCCGTCGGCGACGAGAAGCTGACCTACTACGGGGCGTCCTACGGCACCTACCTGGGAGCCTGGTACGCCGAGCAGTTCCCGCGGAACATCCGCGCGCTCGTCCTGGACGGCGCCGTCGACCCGGCGCTGTCGGCCGCCGACATCAACATCGAGCAGGCCAAGGGCTTCGAGACGGCGCTGGCCTCCTATGCCGCGTCCTGCGTCCGGAAGCCGACCTGCCCGCTGGGCACCGGCACGGTCGACGCCGCCCTCGCGAAGGTCTCGGAGCTGCTGGCCACCGCCGACCGCAAGCCGCTGAAGAACACGATGGACTCCCGCGAGATCGGCGAGAACGAGGTCGCGATGGGCATCGCCCTCCCCCTCTACGACCGCAACGGCTGGGACGCCCTCTCGCAGGGCCTCACCCAGGCCTTCAACGGCGACGGCACCATCCTGCTGCGCTTCGCCGACCTGATGACCGAACGCCAGCCGGACGGCACCTACAAGAACCAGTCCGAGGCCAACATGGCCGTCAACTGCGTCGACAAGCCCAACCCCGACCTCGCGGGCTTCAAGGCCGAGGCGGAGAAGGCCGAGCGCGCGGCCCCGCACTTCGGCGAGTTCATCGTCTGGGGCACTCTCCCCTGCGCCTCCTGGCCGGTCAAGCCCGACTCCGACCCCAAGCCGCTCAAGGCCGTCGGCGCCCCGCCGATCGTCGTCGTCGGCACCACCCGCGACCCCGCCACCCCCTACCAGTGGGCGAAGAACCTCGCCTCCCAGCTCGACAGCGGCGTCCTCCTCTCCTACGACGGCGACGGCCACACCGCCTACCTCCAGGGCCCGCCCTGCATCCGCACCGCCGTCGACACGTACCTGATCAAAACCACCCCTCCGTCGGACGGCACCACGTGCTGACGAAGGTGCTTCCACCCCCCTCCCTCCTGTAGACTGCTCGCACACCAAGCACCCCTTGGCGTGCGCCGCCTTAGCTCAGTCGGCAGAGCGATTCACTCGTAATGAATAGGTCATCGGTTCGATTCCGATAGGCGGCTCAAGGTCAGAGGCCCTTTCCGAAGTTCGGAAAGGGCCTCTGCTTTTGCCTGGTGACTAACTGAGTGACTAAGCCGGTTCGCCCTTCCCAGGGAAGATCTTGTCCATGGCGGTCGCGCCTTCCTCCAGGACGGGCCTGATCTGCTTGCGGTACACGGACTCGGTGACCGTGGTCCCGACGTGCCCGACCAGCCTGGCGATGTGCTCGATCGGCACCCGCGCCTCGTTGGAGAGCAGCGACACGAACGTGTGCCGCAACTCCCGGACCGTCCAGTCGGTGGGGACGAGCCCGGCCTTGCGGTAGACGATCCGGACGTCGCGGAGGACGTTGGTGACGTTGCGAGGCGTGCCATTCCTGGTGCAGAAGACGAGCCGGGTCTCCGACCATTCGCCGCCCGCCCGCTTCACCGCAGCCATTTGCCGAGCTTTGAGGTCTCGCAGAGCCTCGACGCATTTCAGCGGCATCGCCAGGGTGCGGCGCGACTTCAAGGTCTTGGTCTCCCCCTTGGCCCGTACCGACCGCCAGACGAGGATGGACGGCGGCTCGGCAGGCAGCCCGTACATCGCGGGACGTCCATCCAGGTCGACGTGATCCCAGGTGAGCGGACGGAGCTCCTCGGGACGGGCGCCAATCAAAATCGACAGAACGATGTACGCCTCAAGAGAGGATCCGACCGCCGCCTTGAGCACTGCTTCGGCCTGGTCGAGCGTCATCGCCTTCGAGGGCCTGCCGTCTTGGCCCTGCGGAACCTCGGCCAGTTCGACGACGTTCCGCTTGACCTTGTCGCCGGCGATCGCCTTCCTGACGGCCTGGTTGAGCATGGAGTGGAGCTGCCGGAGCGCGTCGTTCCCGAGGATCTCGGCCTTCTCCTGCAACCACTTCTCGACTTCCTGCACCGTCAGCTCACGGAGCTTGCGAGCCCCGATCGCCGGGATGATGTGGTTGTCGATCAAGCTTCGGTTCTTCTTGATCGTGCCTTCTGCTCTCCCCTTCTTCGACAGCAGTTCGAACCAGTACTCCATCGCATCGGCGACCGTGTAGCGGTACGGCGCGATCGCCAACCCGTCCTCGTAGTCGCGGACCTTCTCCTTGAGCTTCTTCAGCGCCTCGGTCTTCTTGGGATCGCTGGCCTTGCGGACGATGCGCTTCCCCGCCGGCGTGTAGCCCACCGTCACGGACGCGATCCACCGCTGGCGGCTCTCGTCCCAGTGCAGTCCGCCGTCTCCGCGGCTCCTTCTCTTGGTCATCGGTTGAACCCCCGCGCTTCCCGCTCCAGGAGCTGGATGAACTTCGCGATCGCCCGCGCGGTCAAGCGGGTCGAACGGCCTGACTTCACGGCATCCAGACGTCCCGCGCGCATCTCCCGGTAGAGGTGTGCGCGGCTGAGCGACAGCATTTTGGCCGCTTCCGCGACCGTGTAGAGCTGCTTGAGGCCAGGGACGGACGGAGGGATTTCGGGGATTTCCGGGTGCTCAATGTGGGGGATCGCCATGATGGCGGTGCTCCTTGTTAGGGGTGGTGGCCCTGGGCGCTGCTTTGGTCGGTGGAGCCCAGGGCCGCCTTGCTGGAATCAGTTGGTGAAGGTGTTCGGGGTAGGGATTCGGGTGGCGATGGTGCAGGTGGCGCAGAGTCCGTAGGCCATGAGGACGGGCCCGCAGGCGGCGAACCCGGTGTAGATCGCGGGGGCCGACCGGTGGCAACGGTCGCAGCGGATCTCTTCGTCGTCGCTGGGCTGGAGGGCTTCGACGCAGTCGGTGCAGACGACGATGTCGATCGCCCAGGCGGCGGTGTGGACGGGCATTGGTGCAGAGGTGATGTGGGAGCAGAGCCGGGCGCTCCCCGCGCGCAAGTGCTCAATGTTGCGGGTGAAGCGGTCGTGCAGCCACGCGTTGGTGTCGACCTGGACCGGACGGTCCTCGACCGTGGCGGCTCTCCCGAGAATGCGGAGCGTGTCGGAGACGGCGGCCTGGTACTGGTCTTCGTAGGCGATCTCGTTCATCGTCAGTTCTCCTCGCGGGTGAGGTCCGGTGTGCCTGCCGGGCCAGTGGGGCCAGTGGGGCCTGTCCCAGAGACCTCGGGGTCTTGAGGTTGGAATGGCCCGACTGCGGCGGTCTGATCGGCGCTCGCGGGGAGCCGCCAGACGGTGATCGCGGGAAAGCCGGTGCGAACGCTTGTCACCCCGGCGCGCTGACGGGCGCGTTTGAGGGTCCGTTCCGCGATGCCGCTGGTCTTCGCCGCTGCGGCGATCTCGGCATAGGCGGCCTGCCCCGAGTGGGCGGTGAGGTAGCCGATGATCCAGTCGGCTGTCTCGTCGGTCTGACCGGGTTCCGCGGGCGTACGTCCGTTCTCGGCGAGGATGTCGGCGACGGACCGGTCGCTCTCCCCGGTGAACTCCAGCACGCC
This sequence comes from Actinocorallia longicatena, assembly GCF_039534125.1. Classification (NCBI taxonomy): domain Bacteria; kingdom Bacillati; phylum Actinomycetota; class Actinomycetes; order Streptosporangiales; family Thermomonosporaceae; genus Actinocorallia; species Actinocorallia longicatena. Next base: position 60,890 of record NZ_BAAAUV010000034.1, read on the forward strand.
GACGGAGGCCGGGCCTTCTTCGGTCGGTACCTCAGCGGTCCGCACCACGAAGCGCAAGGACGGCAGGTCGGCCCGACCCAAGTTGTTCTTGGCCTGGGACAGGACGCAAGCTCCTTCATCGTCTTGGGGGTCTTGAGCGACGGCGACGACAGCTCGGGACACGGCGGAGAAGGCGCGCGACCCGGTGATCAGGTTGAGGGCGTCGGTGCTGCTGGACTTGTTGAAGTGGGCCAGCCCGATCACCGCACAGTCGGTGCTGTCGGCGAGCTGGACGAGCGGCTCCAGCGCGGTGCGGAGCTCTCGGTCCTTGTGGGTGTCGATGCCGGAGGCGATCAGCGACAGGAGCGGGTCGGCGGCCAGCAGCGCCACGCCCATGTCGCGGATCTGCTCAGCGAGGCCATCGCAGTCGCGAGGCAGGCTGAGGTGTCCGGTATTTCCCGCGTGCTCGACCTCGGCGCGGTAGACGAGATCGAGATCAGCACCGGCGGCGTACAAGCGGGGCGCGATGGTGTGCGCCCAAGAATCCTCGGACGCGGCGTAGATGACCGGGCGTGGCGTCCCTTGGTGGAAGCCGGGGAGCGCTCCCCTCGTGATCTGCGCGGCCATCCAGCAGAGCAGCAGCGACTTGCCGATGCCCTCGCGTCCTGGGATGACGGTGAGCGAGCCGATCGGGACACGGCTCTCCCAGAGCCAGCGGGCGGGCCGCATCCGGATCTCGGAGGCCCGCGTCAGCTTCACCTTCCGCCCGTTCGGGGGCTGCGGCTCATTGACCATCGCCGGATCGGCGGCCAGAGCCGGGAACGGGAGCAGGCGCGCAGGGCTGTCGATGGTCGGGGCGAAGGACGGGTGGCAGACCGGGCATCGCTCGATCGGCTTCCCGTCAGCGTCCTCGATCCAGCCCTGCGGATTGCAGATGCCGCATCCAGCGGTCGTGAACGACGCCAGCTTGGTCCGGCTGGTCTTCCTGCTCACGATCGCTCCTGGTGAGCGAGATCGAAAGCGGGCAGGGGGTAGGTCATGATGGTGGTACTCCTTCTGCGCCCCTTTCGGGGCTGGTCGGTTCGGAGGGGCGGCCCTGGTGCGCGGGCTTGGTCGTGCGTGGCACCAGGGCCGCGCAAAACTGCGACAGCGGAGCGGGATACCTCTCGGATCTCCCGCCCGACTGTCCAGCCCTGACTCGGGTCAGGTGCTGTTGATGGGTGGAGGCCCTACGGCCGGCGGCTTGTGACACGGTCACCACGAAGCTCGTCGGCCTGGGATGTCCCGTGTCTCATGTCCCAGCGGGGATGTGTCCTTACGCGCAGGTCAGCGCGGGTGGGCGGTGTGGGACGGGACATCCGTTGAGGGAGCTGGGGTGGTGGGGGTGAGGTGCCAGCGGCGGTCGTGGTTGTGCAGGAGTCCGCGCTGCCGGAGGTCGTTCAGATAGCGATAGAGGGTCGATGCCGGAAGCCCGGTTCCCTCCAGGAGCTCGGTGCGGGTCAGACCCTCGTCCGCGTCGGCGAGCGCATCGAGGACGGCCTGAGCGGCGGGCTCTACGGCCGATTCGTGGTCGAGTCCGGCCGGCTGGACGAGTTCTCCGTTCACGACCTTGCCGAGCGGAGTCCGCGGTTCGGGGATCGGCGCGTTGAGGGCGGTGAAGAGCGCTTCCATCGCGGCGGGTTCGAGCTGGGCGGCGTTGGGCGCGTACCGGGCGGCGGCTTGGGCGATGTGGTCGTCGTCGAGCCAGTAGGTGCGGGCGGGTTTCGGGGTCTTGGCGCCGCGTGCTCGCAGGTAGAAGGAGCCTTGGCGGGTGTCGTCGATCTCGTGGGCACGCCAGGTCTTGGACATGCCGTCGCCGAGGACGACGTCGACGTGCTTGCTGCGCTCCAGTGCGTACACCAGCTTGTTGCCGCACTGGCCGCGCAGGATCGAGGAGACGACCTCAGCGAGCGGGTACTGCGTCGCGATGATCAGGTAGACGCCCAGTGCCCGGCCTCGGGCGGCGATGTCCTCCAGCAGCAGCGTCGCCTGCTCGCGGGTCTTAGTGTCGCTGACCTTGGTGAGGGCGGCGAGCTCGTCGATCGGAATCCCCAGGTAGGGGCCGTCTGAGGTGGCGGTCCATTTGCGCTTGCCCTGCCGTTTCAGGGCGGCGCCGCGTACGTCCATGACCGCGACGACGCCGCGTAGCAGGTTCACGGCCTGGTCGGGGGTCATAGCGGTGGCGATGAACGTGTCGGTCCACGGGCCGAGTTCGAGGCCGTACTTCAAGTCCGCACCGGCCAGCGCCCACCCGGCGGCGACGAGGTTATGGATGATGACGTTCAGGCCACCGGACTTCCCCGAGTCCGACATCCCGCGATGAGGGTGTGGTGGACGCGCAGCAGCGCGGGCGTCCCGTCCTCGAACGGTCCCAGGTCGATCGGGTCCGTCTGGGCCGTCATGGACGGTCCGGGGAACACGATGGTCTTGCGGTGCGGGTCGGCGAGCATGACCCTGATCCGCACCCGGCGGGCGTGGGCGTGGTCTTCTTCGACGCGGGCGGTGCGGGGGCCAGCGTCGAGCGCGGACTCCAGCCGCCGCAGATTCCCGGTCAGGTCCTCGGCGGTGGAGCCGTGCCGCAGGACCACGGTGAAGGTCATCGAGTAGCCGTCCGCCGCGATTGCCTGGAGCCGGGATCCGGGGACCTTCGCGGCCAGAGCGACGGCTTCCCAGTCACGGACCAGAGTGGTTGCGCGGCGGATTGCCCGCTGCCGCTCGGGCTTGCCCATGCTGGCCAGCGTCACCGCGACCTTCCCGCGCACCGCTCGCCACCGCCACCACGGAACCGCCAATACACCGGTCAGGGCAAGATGGCAGGCAAAGGCTTGCCCGCCCGGTCCGACCACGGCGACCGCCGTCGTCCACGCGACCGCGGCCGTCCCCACGGCGGCGGCGTAGCGGCGGTGGGACGGACGGTCCAGACGCAGCCGGTCCGCGTTGCGGAAGATCAGCCCGACCGCGAGGACCACAACGGGGACGACGGTCCAGACCCGGTCCGGGTGTCGGGAGACCTGGACGGCGACTGTCCACAGCACGAGGGCGATCGCGAACGGCGCCAGCTCCACCCGGTACCGCCAGGCCACCCGAGCGATCTCGCGGTGGACGGGCGTCCGGGACCTGGTCCGGCGAGCGGGGACCGTCCGCGCCCGTCCCGGACCGGCCTTCAGATAGACAGTCGTCGTCCGTCCGCTCATCGGACGACCTCCAGCCCCTGACCTGCATGGGCAACACCTTGCCCCGCGTCGTGACCGACCAGGGCAAGAGGTTGCCCACCATCGCGAGCAGGACGGACAACAGCTTGCCCCCGCAGGTCAGCACCCTCTGTACGGATGGTCTTGACCAGCTTCAACGCGGTCGTCTTGCCGACCTTCATGGCGCGGGCCAGGTTCTCCGCCGAGATCGGCCGTCCCCGGCTTGCCCGGTGCTCGGCGTCCAACAGACGTGCCTGGGCAAGCTGCTCCTGGAACTGCGCAACTCTGGCCCGCTCTTTACTCTGGTCCTCGACGGTGTCGGCAACGTTCGCGGTGCCGCTGGACCCGGACCGGTCCGGGTCTTCCGCCGCGTCCGAGCCCACTTCATCCAGCTCGTCCGCCGCTCTCGACGGGATCGCGGACGGTCCGGGGACGGGCGGACGGGAGACGGACGGTCCGGGGACAGCGGGACCGGTCCGGGCCTCGTCCGGCGTCTGGTCCGTTTCGAGGGACGGGGTGTCGGTGAGGGCGCGGCCGGCGCGGACCACCCACATCGTCAGCTCGTAGGAGATCACCAGCGCGATGGCGGGCCAGGCCGCGATCGCGGCGGCCAACGGACCGTGTTCCATACCCTGGAGGACGTTCGCGGCCAGGGTCGCGGCGATCCCCGCGACCAGAGCCGTCCGCGACAGCCATCCGGTCTTGAGGTCGTAGCGGGCCGACCAGAGCATCGCCATCGACGAGGCGTAGATCATCCCGTCGATCGTCAACGGGATCAGGTGGATCGCGGGATCCTGCTCGGCGCCGTAGCGGCGCACGACCTCGACCGCGTGCCAGTACGACACCCACCCGGCCACCACCGCGACCGCCACCACCGTGACCGTCATCGACACCCGGATCGCCCGATCGCCCCACGACCGACCGCCAGAGCTCATCCTCAGCTTCATCGGGTGGTCACCGCCATCCGGCGGCCGTTCGCAGCGGCCAGCGCCTCCAGCACCAACCCCAGGTTGACCTCGTCCAGGCCACCGACGACCTCACGAAGATCCACTGGGACACCTTCGGCAATGCCCACCGCGATCCGCAGCATCGCCGCCTCACTGCTGGTGCAGGCCAACCGTCCGGCCTTCACAGCGGTCACGGCGGCCTTCCACTTCACCCACGCCATCGGGGACTCCCCCACGTAGATGGGGTTGGTCTCGACCTCGACGTATCGAGCGAAGTCGCTTCGCGTAAGCCACGTCCGGTGGCCGATCAACAAGTCAACGGCGGCTGAGGCGGTCAGCAGGCCATCAGCAGCACGGCGGAGCATCGCCGCAAGTTCAACGAAACCGTAGGGAGGCATTTCTTCTCATTTCAGGAGCAGGACGAGAACGAGGACAGCCGTGATGGCGATGGCGGCTCGGCCGCGGGAGCTGGTGGCCCACAGCAGCACGATCAGGACTGCCCGGAGGGGGATCATCAGGTCCGCGAACCGCCGGTCCTGCTCGGATTCGGAGTGCGGTCGGAGCCGCACCCAATCCGGCTGAACCTCGACCATCGGCGGGGTGCCGTAGCCGTGAGGAACCCATCCGCCGGCATGACCGTCATCCAGCCCGCGAGGCGGTGCATCGACTTGCTCTCGGGGTTTCCAGCGCGGAATCAGCGCCATGCGGCCCCACCCCCATCGGCCCCGAGTACCGACAGCACTGCGGCATCGAGCGCATGGACCAGGACGACCGCGACGAGCGCGGTCCTTCCGATCACCGCCACCGACATTTCGCCGATCGTCCGCACCAGGGCACAGCGCCGAGAAGAGATCACGTCCGTGATAGGCATCAGAAGGGTCGCGAATGAGACAGCTATGATCCCCACGATTCGCAGCACCTGCCCGACCAGCAGCAGTGCGACGGCCGCCACAGCCCGCTCACCGGGAAGTGCTGCCAGCATCCGCGCCAGTTCCAGCCGCTCGAACTCCCTGCTCATCGTGCGACCTCGACCATCGCCGTGAGCCTGGCGGCCATACCGAGCTTCGCCAGCTCGGACGCGGTGTAGCCCGCCCAGACGCCATGGGTCGGCCGGATCCGTAGCGCGTAGTCCAGGCACCCGGCCCACACCGGGCATTCCTCGCACACAGCCTTCGCAGCGTCCTCGCGGGCCTCGCGCTCGGCCCGCGGTTCGGTCTCGAACAGGTCCGGCCCGGTGTGCAGCTCCGGGTCGAAGCGGCAACCCGACTTTTCGGCCAGGCCGGCGGGCAAGTCGAACAGGTTCCTCTCGCTCATCGAGAGCGTCATGCGGTTCTCCAGCAGGTCGGTTCGGTGGCGATCCGGACGGGCGGGCTTGGTCGTGCGTGCCGTCCAGATCAACCCGCAGCATGTGTGCTGCTCGCTAGTTATAGAACATGTATACATCGAGGCCTGTCAAGACCATAGCGATCATGAGTTTCCGGGCGAACGCACTGACTTTCAGCGGAGCGTGTCCAGAAAGGAAGGCTCGCCTCAGGGACGCGGAAGCACCCGTCGCCCTCGACCAGGCAGATTCTCGATCAGACCCTCGGCTTCGAGTGCCGCAAAAGCGCGGCTCACCGTGATGCGAGCGACGCCGTACTCGGCGGCAAGGGTCGGTTCACCAGGAAGGACGCTACCGACCTCGATCTCTCCGCTGGAGATGGCCTGTCGAAGGCGTTCAGCGACCGCGAGAGTCTTGTTGGACTCGCCCGCCAGATCTCCGGCGAACCAGCCTTTGCTCTGAACAGCTGCGATCAACTTCTCGGCTTCGAGGACGGCCAACGCCTTCCGGACAGTCCCGGTCGAGACCCCGAACCGCTCCGCGAGGTCGTCGACCGGCTCAAGCCGCTCCCCCGCCGGGGGTTTACCCGTCGCAAGCTCGCGGCGAATAGAGTCCGCGACTCTCTCGTACTTCTTGTCCGTCCGGGCGCGACCGAGATCGACCTCCGACGAGACGAATCGACCGCGACCTTGTTTCGCTTCGATCAACCCGTCGTCTTCAAGCTGGACCAGCGCCCGCCGGACAGTGGTTCGAGACACCCGGTATTCATCCGCGAGAACCGACTCCGAGGGAACCGCGCTACCCGGCGCGAGCTCACCCGTGTCGATCTTTCTGCGGACCTCGGCAGCGATCTCGTGGAACCCGATTCTCGGCACGATGCTCGCCACTCCTGTCGCTGGTCAAAAGCGTCTGGTCAAACACACATCGTACGCAAGATCAAGTCGCGGAGACTGCCGAGCCCTTAGCCGGGGCCGCCCTCTCCGTTGCCTGAGCGGGAGAGGGCGGTCTTTCGTCAGCGAGTGGCGCGTAGTCAGCCGTTGGCCTACTCGATCCCTTGGCCGCCCTGCTCACGGACCATCCGAGACGTCCTGGACGTGGTCCTGAGCGCGGGTCTCAGTTGAAGGATCTGGAGCTGGCTTCGTGCGTCGTTGAGGCGTCCCAACGCATCGGAGGCGCGATGATGAGCAACCTGTGCGACCTCGATCAACTCCATCACACGGAGGATCTGACGCAGGAGGGCGAGTTGGTCAGAGGTCGGGTGCCCACGGCGGGCGACTGTTGCGGACGCCCGAGCAATCTTGCGGAAGTCATTGGGCATGGACCGTGGACGTGGCGCCCGCTCTTCGTGGCGTGGCCTTGCCAGGTCTGCCAACGCCTCAGCCGCAGCGGCGAGAGCTCCCGGATAATCATGTTCCACCCGGATCGACCACAACGCGAGGACGCCGGCGACGTCGCCCGCGATCACGCGCCAGGCCTCGTCGTCGATCGGCACGTTCCGTAGCCTCTCAACCAAGTCCGCGGCCTCCTCGGAGACCGACCACCACGCCCTCACGGTCAGAGGATCCGGAACCCGCTGTTCCGAAGGCCTCGCCCATACGTCCGCGGCATCAGACCCACTCACCCATCTGAAGCGTTCGCGCAGCCGCGGAAGGCTGAGCTCGCGATCGAGGTTCCCCCCGCCGAACCAGAGCCGTTCCTCGGGTCCTTGACCGCTGCGCGCGACCGAATAACCGACCACGACGTCGGACCGCTCGGGCGGATCTCCGAACTTCGGCCGGACGTCCACACCCGCGCCCCTCAAGGAGCGCACGAAATCCGGCTCATCCTGGGCCATCACCGCGACACCGGAAACGACGCGGGCCAGCCACCGCCGGTCGGGCTCTTTCCCCTCCCCGCCAGCGCGTTCCCACTCCGCGCGACTCACACCTCGCCGGGCCGATCTCCCGCGTCCTTCGACGACGCTCAGCTCGAACTTCTCTTCCAGCTCCGCGCACAGCCTCTGGAGTTTGGTGCGATCGTGGCCCGTCCTCGCCACCCTGCCGTTCTCCCGCACGAGGTTCACCGCGAGGTGAATGTGCTCGTTCCCTCCGACTGATTTGCCGTGATGCACCGCGATCCAGCGGCAGGGGGAGTTGACGCCGTCGTCGAAGCCGAGCACGTTCATCGCGGCCTTCGCCACCTCCTCCCACTCCGCGTCGTTGAGCTTCCGCTCATCCGTCGAGTCACCGGGAGGCAGGGAAATCGAGCAGTGCCATACGTGCCCGCTCGGGACCTCCTTCCCGAGTAGCTTCCGATGCGCGTCCATCTCCCGCCCGAGCTGCTGGATCTCCTCCGACTGCGTCCGATAGTCGAGTCTCAGACCGGCCTCGGCGAACGCGAGGTGTTCAGCACCAGTGACCCTTTTTCATCCGTCTGAGCGGGCGCTGATCACGACGTGATCGCGGTTCGGGTGTTCGGTCGGTGGCGCGAGGAAACCCCTGGTAGACGG
>NZ_BAAAUV010000035.1:0-65124 GCF_039534125.1 Actinocorallia longicatena
CATTATTTTGGCACTGACTTTTAGCACGCTGTTGAGTTCTCAAGAAACGAGCCCGTGAAGTTCCGGCCCTTTCAGGCGTTTCCCTCGCGGTGTGTTTCTAATTTAGCAGGTTCTTCGAGGGAGTCAAACCGGCGATTTTCGCGCCATTTGATTCCCCGACCCGGAATCCGCACACAGAAAAATACCATTACGAAGACACCACGATGGACGTCGTTCGTTCGGGTCTGACTGGTGGAAGTCCCGCCGGGGCCGGCCACCTTGCGGCGTCCTGCATCCCCTTCTCCGGGTCGGCCTGACCAATGTAGCCGCGGCGAGCTTCTGCTCGCAGAGGTTTTCGTTGATCGGCTCGCTGAGCTTACGCACGCTCCGGGGCGACGTCAAACGCACACGCCACAGGTTTCCCCCACACCTCAGTGGTCCCCGCACACCTCGGGGTTCCCCACGTCTCAACCTTCGGTGTTCCGGCTCTCGGACGGAGTGACCATCCGGACTGTGGCGAAGACGTAGTCGCGGAGGGCCTCGAGGTCGGAGGGCAGCGGCGACCCGTCCCACATGAAGATGACGTCCCTGTCCCGGCCGCGCAGCTCCAGGTAGCGCCTGCCCGGCGGGACCAGGCCCGCGGCGTTCGGCGCCGGGTGGAGTTCGCGGACGCCGAGGGCCAGGTCGACCGCGTAGGGCCGGGACGGATCCTCCGGCGACGGATCCTCCGCCGGCGTGGACCGTGAGGGCGTCCGGGACGTTCCCGGCGGCGGGGCGATGAGCGGGCGGGCGTTCTCGTCGAGGAGCGGTTCCCCCGCACCGTCGAGGAAGTCCCGGCAGGAGCCGGGCCTCCAGCCGAGGACCTTCTCCACCCTGCTGTAGGTGAGTCCGCGGACGTTCTTGCCCGCCTCGACCCTCCCCCAGGTGACGGCGCTCATGGAGATGGACTGGGCGGCCTCGTCGATCGTCGCGGTGAACGACTCCCGCCGGCGGCGCACCAGCTCGCCGAGGAGCCTGTACGCCTCTTCGTTGGTCACCTCCCCAGAATGTCAGACACGGCTAGGCACAGGTAGGCATAGCTTCGTTTTCGATGGCCGATCGGGGCGCGCTGCTGGAGTGGTCAGGCCACGCCCCCTGCCGGTCGGTGACATGCCCGGGGGTGTTCCTATGTGAAAGTGCTTGTAGCTGTGCCTAGATGAACTTAGACTGGGGCCATGGACAGCAACACCACGCCCACGACCGTCGAGGTCAACGGGTTCGCTTTCCGGGAGATCCGGATCCGCTCCGGTGTTGACGCGGGCCCCTGTGCCGCTGCCGCGGGCATCGACCGCTCCTATCTGAGCCGCCTGGAGACCGGGGCACGGGTGCGGGTCAGTCCCAGCACGCTCGCGCGTCTGCTCGAGGCCCTCCAGATCCGGGACCGCCGGGCGATCCTCGCCGACCCGCACGGCACCCCGTCCGACGCCACCGAGACGGAGATCGGCGTGGCGTGAAGTGACCGGGGGACGTGGACGTGCCACGTCCCCCGGGGCGGACCGCTCAGTCGAGCAGGGCGGTGACGAAGCCCGCGCCGACCGTGCGGCCTCCTTCGCGGATGGCGAAGCCGAGGCCCTCGGAGAGGGCGACCGGGGAGGCCAGGTCGACGGTCATCGTGACGGAGTCGCCGGGGAAGGCGACGCCGTCGTCCGGCAGGGTGAGCGCGCCGACCAGGTCGGCGGTCCTGATGTGGAACTGCGGGCGGTATCCGGTCGCGATCGGCCGGGAACGACCGCCCTCGGCGGCCGTCAGCAGCCGGACGTCCGCGGTGAAACGGGCGTGCGGGCTGACGCTGCCGGGGGCCGCGACGACCTGGCCGCGCCTGACCTCGGTGCGCTGGACACCGCGGAGCAGGAGCGCGGCGCTGTCACCGGCCTCGGTGTGCGGCATGGAGTGGCCGAACGTCTCGAGGCTCGTGCAGGTGACCGTGCCGGCCTCCGCGCCGAGGCCCACGACCTGGATCTGCTCGCCGACGGCCAGCGAACCCTGGTCGACGACGCCCGTCACGACCGTCCCGCGGCCCTTGATGGTCATCACGTTCTCGATCGCCATGAGGAACGGGACGTCCAGCAGGCGGGCCGGGACCGGGATGTGGGCGTCGACGGCGTCCAGGAGGTCGCCGATCCGCGCCGACCAGTAGGGGTCGCCCTCGAGCGCCCGCAGCCCGGAGACGCGGACGACCGGGGTGTCGTCGCCCGGGTAGCCGTACTCGGTGAGCAGGTCGCGGATCTCCAGCTCCACCAGGTCGAGCAGCTCGGGGTCCCGCACCGCGTCGGCCTTGTTGAGGGCGACGACGAGGTGACCGACCCCGACCTGCCTGGCCAGCACGATGTGCTCGCGGGTCTGCGGCATCGCGCCGTCCTGCGCCGAGACCACGAGGACGGCCCCGTCCACCTGGGCGGCACCGGTGATCATGTTCTTGACGTAGTCGGCGTGACCGGGCATGTCCACGTGCGCGTAGTGGCGGGTGTCGGTCTCGTACTCGACGTGGGCGATGTTGATGGTGATGCCGCGGTCGCGCTCCTCGGGGGCGCGGTCGATCCGCCCGAACGGGACGGCCCTGGCCAGGCCGCGCTCGCTGAGGACCTTGGTGATCGCGGCGGTCAGGGTGGTCTTGCCGTGGTCGACGTGGCCCATCGTCCCGATGTTGAGGTGCGGCTTCGTGCGGCCGTAGAGCTCCTTGGCCATGGCTGTTCTCTCTTCTGCGTGGAGTGCATGCGAGAACCGAACTGGATCCCACCTCCCTCCGCTGGTTCTCAGAGGACGAGGCGGAGGAAGGTCACAGTTCGAGGCCGTCGAACGCAGCCGCGAACGCGCCCGCTGCTGCGGGCGAGAGGGTGGCGACTGCGGTGAACATGGATCTGAGGATAGGAAGCGGACGGGTCAGGAGTCCACGGGTTTTTCCAGCGTCGACCAGAGCTCCAGGAGCCGGTCGAGGAGGTCGTACTGGGCGGGGCCGAGCGGGACCGGGGTCAGGTCGCAGTCGCGGATGAGGCGTTCGACCGTCGGGCGGTCGGCCTCTTCGGCGCTGTAGAAAAGGTCGGCGTGGGCTCCGCGGTCGGCGAAGCTCCGCCAGGCCAGGGCGTTGAAGGCGCGGGCGTAGCGGGCGCCGGGGGCGAGGATGGCGAACTCCGCGGCGCTGTGGGTGGGGCCGTCGCCGTCGTGCTTGTTGGTGCCGTCGATGACGATCTTGGCGTCGAGGGCCGGGGCGTGCTCGCGGAGGAAGTCGGCGACCGCGGCGCCGGGGATCGCGAGGATCACCGCGTCGGCGCCGTCGAGGGCGATCTTGATCGCGTCCTCGGGCGTGCGGGAGCCGTAGCGGACCAGGTGGCCGGCGACGGTCAGCGCTTCGCCGAGGGCTCTGCCGGCCGTGCCCGTGCCGATGACTGCGACGTCCATCCGACCTCCAGCGCCATGGACAGGGCAGGATCTTACTTCGCCGCCGTCCACCTGGGACGATTCGCGGGCCGTTTCGGACGAGTTCCCCATGATTCGTGACATGGTGCGCCTCGTCCGAGGGGCCGGGGGCGGTGGCGTCCTACTGTCGGCGCATGACCACTCCCCCGATCGAGGCCGACCGCTGGCTGACCACTCCGCAGGCCGTCGCCGCCGGGCTCGCCGGCGCGGCCGCCCATCTCGCGTTGATCGCGCTGCTCCCCCACGGCCGGGCCGTGCAGGCCGTCGCGCTGGGCGTGGCCCTCTGCTACGGGATCTACCTGGGATTCGCGATGACGCGCGGGACCCCGCCCGAGCTCCTGATCGAGCTGGCCTTCGTCTGCGCGGGCGTCGCACTCGCCTGCCTCGGCCTGTGGCACGATCCGCGCTGGCTCGCCCTGGCCTGGGCCCTGCACGGCGGATGGGACCTCCTCCACCACCGCGACCACCACGTCCTCGGAACACGCGGAGTCCCCCGCTGGTACGTCCCGGCCTGCGCGGCCTTCGACTTTCCCGTAGCCCTGTCGATCCTGCTCGTCCTCTGACGTCGGTCATGCTCGTCCTCTGACGAAGAGTCGAAGCGCGGCGGCAGGCCCGCCGGGTCGCAGAGTTCGCCGAGGCTCTGCGCTCCGTCAGGGCTCGTCCCTGTGGCAGACGGCCTCGAGCATGAAGCCGTCGGGGCCGGTCCAGAAGACCGCGAAGTAGCCTTCGTGGTACTCGGCGAACTCGCGGGGCTGATGGACGACGTCGTCCCCGCGGGCCACGGCCCATGCGTGGACGCGGTGCACGTCGGCCCGGCTCTTCACCATGAACGCCAGATGCTGGAGGCCCGGCTCGTGCCGTGAGTACTCTCCCCGCTCCAGCGCCGGGTAGAAGAACAGGTACGTCCCGTGCTTCCCTCCGGCCGGCCGGTAGGAGAACTGGTCCGGCCCCTCCACGAACGGCTCGTACCCCACCAGCGGCATCAGCGCGGCGTAGTACTCCCGCGCCCCGTCGAGATCGCTGACGTTCACACCCAGATGACCAAGAGGCATGCCCCCCATCCTGCCCTGCCCATGGAGTCGTCTCTCTCGTGCTCCGTCACGACGATGTCCGAGCCGGTGGGTTAGAGGGTGAGGGCGGGGAGGTCTGTTCGGGAGGTTATGCCCAGTTTCGGATAGGCCTTGTAGAGGTGGTAGGCGACGGTCTTGGGGCTGAGGAAGAGCTGGGCGGCGATGTCCTTGTTGGACAGGCCCCGGGCGGCCAGGCGGGTGATCTGGAGTTCCTGGGGGGTCAGGGGGGAGGACGCCGGGGCGGTGGGGGCGGGGGCCGGGGTGCCGGTGGCCTCGAGTTCCAGGCGGGCGCGGTGGGACCAGGGGGCGGCCGAGAGGGTGGTGAAGAGCTCCAGGGCGCGGGTGAGGTGGGGGCGGGCCTCGGCCTTGCGGCGGGAGCGGCGGAGGTGCTCGCCGAACAGGAGGTGGGTCCTCGCCTCCTCGAACGGGCGGGAGGAGTGGGCGAGTGCCTCGCGGTAGCGGGGGGCCGGGTCGTCCGACAGGAGGGCCTGGTTGCGGTGGTGGATCGACAGGGCCCAGGGCTGGGCGACCCGGTGGGCCCAGGCGGCGAAGCGGGCGGCGGCGGCCGTCACGGCGGTGCGGTCGCCGGTGCGGACGGCCGCCTCGACCAGGTCCGGATCGGAGCGCGTGGCGCTGATCTGGTGGGGCAGGCCGGTGGCGTGCAGTTCGGTCAGGCGGGCCAGCGCCGACTCCGGGCGGCCCTGACCCAGGTCGAGCAGGGCCAGGGCCCAGCGCGTCCAGGTGTATCCGGCGGCGGGCGTGCCGGGGGCCGCCGCGGACAGGGCGGCGGCCACATGGGCGCGGCAGCCCTCCTCGTCGCCGGTCAGCGCCGCGATGTAGGCGGCGACCGAGCTCGCCTGGCCGGCCGGGAGCAGGGCGCCGATGTCGTGGCCGATCCGGACGGACTCGGCGAGGCTGATCTCGGCGTCGCGGAGGCGTCCGGTGAAGAGCTCGGCCTGGGCCTGGAAGCACAAGAGCTGCGGAAGCGCGCCGATCGCGCCCGCGCCGCGCGCCTCGGCTGCCAGGGAGGCCGTCAGGGCGTGGATCTCGGTGTCCTGGCCGGTCGCGAAGCCCGCACCGGCCAGCAGGGTGAGCTCGCGCACCGTCGCGCCGTCCGCCCGCGCCTCGAAGGCGGCCCGGCCGAGCGACGGGGGCGTGTCCCGGACGGCCGCGACCAGGGACGCCGCCAGCGGTGCGCCGTGCGGTTCGAGCCGTTCGACGATATCGCTGAGCTGGGGTTCGCCCAGGAACCAGGCGGTGTGGAAGGCCTGGCACAGCATGCGGGCGGCCTGGACGGGATCGGCGATGTCCGCGCCCGCCAGCAGCAGGTCGTGGGCGGTCGGATAGTTGCCCTGCGCCAGCCAGGCCAGCGCCTCCACATGGGCGATGCGGGCCTGGATCTCCGGATCCGAGGTGTAGGGGAACGACTGCTCGGCCAGGGCCACGGCGCGTTCCATCTGGCCGGCGTCCGCGCCGGTCTCGGCGGCGCGCAGCAGCCGGATCGCCCGGTCCGCCGGGACGGGCGTCAGCCGGGCGGCCCGCTCGAAGGCGGCGGAGGCGGCACCGTAGCCGTTGCGGTCCCTGGCGCGCAGGGCCGAGGCCTCCAGCGCGGCGGCGACCTCCTCCGACGGGGCGGTGGCCGCGGCGGCGAGCTGCCAGGCCCTGCGGTCGGCGACATCGGGGTCGGTGAGGGCCGCGGCGAGCGCCGCGTGGGCCCTGAGCCGCAGGTCGAGCGGGGCTTCCCGGTAGACGGCCGCCCTGACCAGCGGATGGCGGAAGGTCAGGCGCTGGCCGTCGAGCCGGACGAGGGTGCCGCCCCCGTCGCCCGCCGACGGCAGGTCGGAGGGGCCGGCGCCGAGGGCCCCGGCGGCGGCGAGGATCACCGGCAGGTCGCCGGTCTCCTCCGCGGCGGCGACGAGCAGCAGCACCCGGGTCCGTTCGGGCAGTCCCGCGACGCGTCCGGCGAACGCCGCCTGCAATCGCGCGGTCAGCGGCAGCGACGGATCTCCCGCCGACACCACCGACGGCAGCTCCAGGAGCGCGAGCGGGTTGCCGTGCGACTCCGACAGCACCCGGTACCTGACGGCCGGATCGAGGTCGCGGGGCAGCAGCGCGGCGGCGTCGGCCGGTTCGAGGCCGCCCAGCCGCAGCTCGGGCAGGCCGGGCGCGGCGAACCCGTCGTCGCGGGCGGCGAACACGATGACCACGCCCTCGGCGTGCAGGCGGCGGGCGGCGAACAGCAGGGCCTCGGCGGAGACGCCGTCCAGCCACTGGGCGTCGTCGACGAGCACCAGCAGCGGCGCGCCGTCCGCGACCTCCGCCAGCAGCGACAGCACGGCCAGGCCGACGAGGAGCCGGTCGGCGGGGGCGTCGGAGGCCAGGCCGAAGGCGCCGGACAGGGCGGCGCGCTGGGGTCCCGGCAGGCGCGGCAGCAGCGGCAGGGCGGTGCGGAGGATCTGGCTGAGCCCGGCGAAGGGCAGCTCCGCCTCGAACTCGACGCCGCCGCCCCGCAGGACGCTCATCCCGCCGCGCTCCGCGGCCGCCCACTCCAGCAGCGCCGTCTTGCCGATGCCCGGCTCGCCGCGCAGGACGAGGGCGGCGCTGGTGCCGTCCCCCGCCGCGTCGAGGAGGGACGCCAGCTGCTTCTGCTCGGGAGACCGGCCGACCAACATGGATCGGACGATACCCAACCGAAGACCAGCATCCGCTACCTAAGCAGTACCGATTCCGGCGAAAGCCCAGGTCCGTAGCGTTCGGGCCATGGAAATCATCAAGAACTACCTCGAAGCCTGGAACACCACCGACGCCGCCGCCCGCCGCGCCCTCCTCCAGGAGGTCTGGGCCGAGGACGGCACCTACACCGACCCGCTGGCCGACGTCGCGGGCGTCGACGGGATCGACGCCGTGATCGCGGCCGTCCAGGAGCGGTTCGCCGGGCTGGTGTTCACCCTCGGCGGCGACGTCGACGCCCACCACGGCCTCGCCCGCTTCACCTGGCACCTCGGCCCCGAGGGCGGCGAGGCCCTGGTCGTCGGGTTCGACGTCGCGGTCATCGAGGACGGCCGGATCAGGCACGTCCTCGGCTTCCTCGACAAGGTCCCGGCCTGACCCCCCCCCCCCACGAGACTGCCGAGGAGCGGTTCGATGAGCCTTCAAGCGGAGACCGCCGCCGGGACGGCACCGGCGGCGCGGACCGGCCCGGTCCTGCCGGTGCTGATGACCGCCACCTTCATGACGTCGCTCGACTTCTTCATCGTCAACGTCGCGATGCCGTCCCTCCGGACGGAGCTGCACGCCGGGACCGCCCAGCTCCAGTGGGTCGTCGCCGGGTTCGGCCTGGCGCTGGCCGCCGGGCTGATCACCGGCGGGCGGCTGGGCGACCTCTACGGGCGCCGCCGGGTGTTCGCCGCCGGGCTCGCCCTGTTCACCGCCGCGTCCCTGGTCTGCGGGGTGGCGCCCGGCCCCGGCGTCCTGATCGCCGGACGGGTCCTGCAGGGGCTCGGCGCCGCGCTGATCCAGCCGCAGGTCCTCGCGATCCTCAGGACGTCCTTCCACGGGCCCGCGCAGGGCAAGGCGTTCAGCGTGTACGGGCTCACACTCGGGCTCGGGGCGGTGTTCGGGCAGCTCATCGGCGGGGTGCTGATCCAGCTTCTGGACTGGCGGTGGGTCTTCCTCATCAACCTCCCGATCGGGATCGTCGCGCTGGTGCTCGCCCGCCGGATCCCCGAGTCGGCCGATCCCTCGGCCCGGCTCGACCCGGTCGGCGCCGTGCTCGTCACGACGGCGCTGGCCGGGCTGGTCCTGCCGCTGATCGAGGGCAGGGAGCAGGGCCGGCCCGCCTGGACGTGGCTCAGCCTCGCCGGATCGGCCGTCCTGTTCGCGGTGTTCGTCACTTACGAGCGGCGCAGGGCCTCCCCCCTGGTCGACATGACGCTCTTCCGGGAGCGGGCGTTCACCGTGGGGCTCGCCGCCCAGCTCGTCTACTTCCTCGGGATGGCGTCCTACTTCCTGATCCTGGCGCTGTACCTCCAGGACGGGCTGGGGCTCACCGCGCTGGAGAGCGGGACGGCCTTCCTCGCGATCGGCATCGGCTACATGGGCACCTCGATGGTCGCCCACCTGCTCAAGGAGCGGCTCGGCCGCCAGGTCATCGCGGCCGGGGCGTTGATCATGGTCGCCGGGCTGGCCCTGATGTACGCGGCGGCCGGGCACGGCATCGGGCCGCTGCTGCCGGGGATGGCCGTCGACGGAATCGGGATGGGCATGGCGCTGGCCCCGCTCACCACGACCATCCTGGAGCGGGTCACCCCCCGGCACGCGGGGGCGGCCGGCGGGGTCCTGTCGGCCTTCACCCAGGTCGGCAACGCGCTGGGCGTCGCGCTCATCGGGATCGTCTTCTACCACTTCACCGACATCACCGACGGATTCCGGGAGGGGCTGCTCGCGCTGATCGTCCTGGAGCTCGTCCTGGCCGGGGTCATCCAGTTCCTGCCCAGGCGCTGACCCGCCCGCCGCGCGGACGCCGCCGTTCACCGAACGGCGGCGTTCGCGCACCGTTCACGCGGCGTTCTCCGCGCATTGTCCGGCAGCGTCCAGGCTCGCGAGTGCTCAAGCCTCAGGTCATACGAAGGACGAAGAAGACATGACGCGCGTCAACGTGGACGTAGACCCCGACGACATCCCGGTGAACCCCTCGCGGAACCGGCACTTCCAGGACGTCCTGTCGCGCCGGTCGCTGCTGAAGGCCGGGACGGTCGTCGGCGCGGCGGGCTTCCTCGGCGGGACCGCGATGTCCGGCGGAGCGGCCGTCGCCGCCGCGGGCAAGCCGCTCCTCGGCTTCAAGGCCGTCCCGACGAGCAGCGCGGACGCCGTGGTCGTCCCCGACGGCTACTCCTCGCAGGTCCTGATCCCCTGGGGCACCCCGATCCACTCCGGCGGGCCCGCCTTCAAGAAGGACGGCTCGAACACCGCCGCCGAGCAGGCCCAGCAGATCGGCGCCCACCACGACGGCATGCACCTGTTCCCGATCAGCGACAAGCACGGCCTGCTCGCGCTCAACCACGAGTACATCGACACGACCCTGCACTACGCCGACGGCAGCGCGGTCATGACCCGGGAGAAGGTCGACAAGGCCCTGGCCGGGCACGGCGTGAGCATCGTCAAGGTGCGCGACCGGCGCGGGACCTGGATCGTCGAGGACTCCAAGTACAACCGGCGCGTCCACGGGGCGACCCCGGTCGCCTTCTCCGGCCCGGTCAAGGCCGACCACCCCGAGCTCCGGTCGAACAACGCGCCCCTCGGGACGCTCAACAACTGCTCGTCCGGCGCGACCCCGTGGGGCACCTACGTGACCTGCGAGGAGAACTGGAACGGCTACTTCGGCACCGACGACCCCACCTGGGCCGCCACCGCCGAGCAGAAGCGCTACGGCGTGGCCGCGGCCGGGTTCGGCTACGGCTGGCACAAGGCCGACCCGCGCTTCGACCTGGTGAAGAACCCGAAGGAGCTCAACCGCTTCGGGTGGTGCGTCGAGATCGACCCGTTCGACCCGAAGTCGACGCCCGTCAAGCGCACCGCGCTCGGCCGGATCAAGCACGAGGGCGCGACGTTCGCCGAGGCCTCCGACGGCCGGGTCGTCGTCTACACCGGCGACGACCAGGACGGCGAGTACATCTACAAGTACGTCTCGGCCGAGCGCTGGAAGAACTCCGCGAAGAAGGGCCGGTCGCCGCTCGACGACGGCACCCTCTACGTCGCGAAGTTCAACGACGACGGTTCCGGCTCCTGGATCCCGCTGGTCTTCGGCCAGGGCGCGCTCACCGCGGCCGGCGGCTGGAAGGACCAGGCCGACGTCCTGATCCGCACCCGCACCGCCGCCGACGCCCAGGGCGCCACCCGGCTGGACCGGCCCGAGTGGATCGCGGTCCACCCCGAGACCGGCGAGGTCTACGCGACCCTGACCAACGGCGTCGGCAACGGCGGCAAGGTCAACCCGCGCAAGCCCAACCCCTACGGCCACATCATCCGCTGGAACGAGTCCGGCCACGACAACGGCGCCCTGACCTTCACCTGGGACGTCTTCCTGCTCGCCGGCGACCCCGCCTACGACCCGGCCGCCGCCGCTCTGGGCGCCGACGACATCTTCGGCTCCCCCGACGGCCTCGGCTTCGACGGCGACGGCCGGCTCTGGATCGAGACCGACATCTCCAACACCTCGCAGAACCTGGCGTCCAAGGGCTACGACCACATCGGCAACTGCGCGCTGCTGGCGTCCGACCCGGCGACCAGGGAGATCAAGCGGTTCCTGACGATCCCGCGCGGCGCCGAGGTGACCGGGGTGACCTTCACCCCGGACTTCAAGGCGATGTTCGTCAACATCCAGCACCCCGGCGAGGCCTCGACGGCCTGGGGCGCGCCGACCCCGGCCGACCCCCGCGCCGTCTCCAACTGGCCCGACTTCGACCCCGACGGCCGCCCCCGCTCCGCGACGGTCGTCATCACGAAGAACGACGGAGGGAAGATCGGAACCTGACGATCACGGGAGCCGCACTCGTGGCCGTCCTGGCACCGGCCGTCCTCCGGCGGATCGCCCGCGAGCGATCTGTAAGGTTCGTTCGTGAGCATCACACCTGACGACAAGAACTGGACCTGGGTCGTCGAGCGCGCCTGCCCCGAGTGCGGGTTCGACGCCTCCGCGATCGACGTCGGCGACGTGGCGGGGCTGCTCGCGGCGAACTCCGCCGAGTGGCACGCGCTGCTGAGGTCGCCCGGGGCGCACGACGTCCGGCCGGTGCCCTCGAAATGGTCGGCGCTGGAGTACGGATGCCATGTGCGGGACTGCATCCGGATCTACGACTACCGGCTGCGGCGGATGCTGGAGGAGGACGGGCCGTCCTATCCCGGCTGGGACCAGGACGCGACCGCGGTCGAGGAGCGGTACGGCGAGCAGGATCCGGTGACCGTCGCGGACGAGCTGCTGGAGGCGTCCCGCTCGCTGGAGGCGCGCTTCGCCGGGGTCACGGGCGAACAGTGGCGGCGGACGGGGCACCGGAGCGACGGCGCGTCCTTCACGGTCGAGACCTTCGCGCGGTACTTCATCCACGATCCGATCCACCACTGGCACGACGTGCGAGGCTGAGGGTCAGTTGAAGATCGACGCCGGGGGGACGGGCGCCTCGACCTCGTCGCCGTCGTGGATCGGGGCGTAGCCGGAGGCGAAGCGGGCCAGCTCCTCGTGGTCGAGGCAGCGGGCCGGGATGGGCTTGCCCGCGCTGATCCGCGTCAGCGAGGCGATCGGCAGCCCGGTGCGGGAGCCCGCGAGGACGAGGTTGCCGAAGCGCCGGCCGCGCAGCACCCCCGGCTCGGCCAGGAGCAGGGTGTGCGGGAACACCGACTGGACGGTCGCCGCGAGCCGCCGGGCGAACGACAGGCGGGACCCGTCGGCGACGTTGACCAGCAGGACCCCGTCGGCGCGCAGGACCCTGGCGACGTCCTCGACGAACTCGCGCGAGGCCAGGGCGGTCGGCATGACCGCGCCGGAGAAGGCGTCGAGGACCACGAGGTCGTCGGCGCCCGCGGGAAGGGCGGCGACGCCCTCGCGGCCGTCGCCGATCCTGACCTTGAGCCCGCGGACGGACTTCAGGTCGAGCTGGTCGCGGACGAGCTGGACCAGCTTGCCGTCGAGCTCCAGGACGACCTGCCGGGAGCCCGGCCGGGTGGTGCCGATGTAGCGGGCCAGAGTGCAGCCGGCCCCGCCCACGTGGACGGCGTCCAGCGGGCCGTCGTCGAGATGGTCGACGACGTCACCGAGCAGGCGCATGTACTCGAAGTCCAGGTAGCGGGGATCGTCGAGATCGACATAGGACTGCGGGACCCCGGCGATCGTGATCACCCAGCCGCCGTCGCGGTCGGGATCGCGCACCAGCTCCGCCTCGCCCTGGGCGATCGGGTAGCGCCCCTCCGCGGGACGGTCCGCCGCCCGCCTGGCACCACCTGATCGGCTCATGCCGTCAAGGGTAGTCAGCGGTCAGGCGGGCTCCAGCCAGACGAGTCCGGCGAACCGGCCGGTCACGCCGTCGCGGCGGTAGGAGTAGAGCTCGGGAGCCTCGATCGTGCAGCGGGGGTCGTGCTCGACGGTGACGTCCAGGGCGGCGAGCTGGACGGCCAGGGCCGCCCGCAGGTCGAGGGCCGGAGTGCCCCAGCTCGTGGTGGACCTCATCGGCTCGGGCGCCTCCGCCCGCATGGCCTCGGGGACCTCGTAGCAGCGCCCGCAGGCCGCGGGGCCGATCAGGGCGGTCATCGGGCCGGTGGCGCCGGCCGCGCGCATGGCCTCGACGAGGGCGGGGCCGACGCCGAGGAGGGTGCCGACCCGGCCCGAGTGGGCGGCGCCGACCATGTTCTCCGCCCCGACGAGGATCGCCGGGCAGTCGGCGCCGAGCGCGCCCAGGGCCAGCCCCGGCACGTCGGTGAAGATCGCGTCGCATTCGGGGAGATCGCCCCGCGGGAGGCGCTCGACCCGGGCGCTGTGGATCTGCCGCATGAACGCCAGCCGCTCGACGCCCAGCTCGGCGGCCGTCTTCTCCCGGTTCCTCGCGACCGTCGCGGGATCGTCTCCGACGTTGCCGCCCAGGTTCCGGCCGCCGTAGGGGGCGGCGCTGAAACCGCCCGACCGATCGGTGACGGCCGTCCGCACTCCAGGGATCATGCGTCCAGGATAGGACCGCGCGGCCCTCCGCTCGGGGGTCGCGAAGAGCCGCGCGGAGTTCCGGGGCTGTTTCGAGGTCGGCGTCCGTAGCGAGCGGCGTCCAGGTGCGTGCCTCGCGGGGGCGGAGGAGGGAGTCGACCTGGTTGGGTCGGCGACCGACGACAACCCCGCGAGGTGCGTGCCTGGACGCCGCGCAGTAGGACAGTTGGCCTCGAAACAGCCCCTATGCGGCGAGCCTTCCCTGGAAGGGGAGGAAGGCGTCGGCGCGGTGGGGGCGGGCCTGGAGCTCGGTCGGCTCGACGGCGAGGAGGCGGTCGAGGCGGAAGGCGCGGATGCCCCTGCGGAGCCTGCACCAGCCGACGAGGTACCAGTGGTCGCCGTGGACGAGCGTGGTGACGGGCTCGACCTCGCGGTGCGAGACCCGGCCCTGCTCGTCGGCGTAGTGGACGCGGACGACGCGGCGTTCGCTGATCGCGGTCGCCAGGACCTTGGCGCGCCTGGCCGTCTCGACGTCGAGCGGGTCGAGGAGGGTGGCGAACGCCCGGGCGTCGACGAGGCCGCTCTCGGCGAGATGCGCGAGGGCGCGGCGTGCTGTGACGGACTGGGGACCGGCGCCCAGATGCGCGAGGGACAGCGCGAGCGCGGCGAGTTCGGCGGCGGACAGGTTCATGATCTCCATACCCGGGAGGGTCATCGTGCCCATGCCACAATATTAGCACAAATGTTCGATCACGGCACCCGTGGAACGGCCTCCAGCAGGGCTTTCGTGTACTCGTGCCCCGGTGAGCCGATGACCTGTCCGACCGTCCCGGACTCCACGATCCGGCCCTCCCGCATCACCAGGATCCGGTCGCACACGTACCTCACGACCGCCAGATCATGGGAGATGAACAGCACCGACAGCCCCAGGTCCCTCCGCAGTTCCTTCACCAGGTTCAGCACGGCGCCCTGCACCGACACGTCCAGCGCGGAGGTGATCTCGTCGGCGACGACCAGATCGGGCCGTGCGCCGAGCGCCCTGGCGAGCGCCACCCGCTGGCGCTGGCCGCCCGACAGCTCACGGGGATAGCGTCCGGCGAGCCCGGCGTCCAGGCCCACCTGGGCCAGCAGCCGCCGGGCCTCGGCCGCCCGCCGCTCCCCCTTCTCCCGGACGCCCTCGGCGACCGCCCGTCCGACGCGCATCCGCGGGTTCAGGGAGGCGTAGGGGTCCTGGAAGACCATCTGGACACCGCCGCGCCGCACCCCCTCGACCGTCCCGGTGCGGGGGACGAGGCCGACCAGCGCCCTGGCGACGGTCGACTTCCCCGACCCCGACTCCCCCACCAGGCCGACGATCTCCCCCGGCCCGACCTCGAAGGACACCCCGTCCACCGCGAGGAACCGCCCGTACCGGACGCTCAGCCCGTCGACCCGCATGTCAGCCCTCCTCGTGGGGGTGGTGGCAGGCGACCCCGGAGACGAGCTCGGGGCGGACCGCGCAGTCCTCGGCCGCCGACGGGCAGCGCGGCGCGAACGCACAGCCCGGCGGCACCTCCTCCGGCGACGGCTGCCGGCCGGGGACGGTCACCAGCGGCACCGACCTGTCGGTGTCCAGGTCGGGCAGCGAGGCGACCAGCGCCCGGGTGTAGGGGTGGCGGGCCCGCCGCAGATCGGCGGCCGGAAGGTCCTCGACGATCCGGCCCGCGTACATGACCAGGACGCGGGTGCAGAGCGTCGCGACGACGGCCAGGTCGTGGGAGATGAGCAGGGCGGCGGCCCCGGTGTCGTCGTTGACCTCGGCCAGCAGGTCGAGGACCCGGCGCTGGACGGTGACGTCCAGGGCGGTGGTCGGCTCGTCGGCGACCACGAGCTTCGGCGTGCCCATCAGGCCCATCGCGATGACCGCCCGCTGGCGCATCCCGCCGGACAGCTCGTGGGGGCGCTGCCGCGCCCGGACCCCGGGTTCGGGCAGGTGGACCCGGCCGAGCCGGTCGACGGCCCGCTTCCACGCCTCGGCCCGCGAGGCGTCCTGGTGGGCGGTGGCGACCTCGGCGAGCTGGGAGCCGACCCGCAGGGCGGGGTTCAGCGACGCCATCGGGTCCTGGAAGACCATCGCCAGGGCGGTGCCGAGTTCGCGGCGGGAGTGCGCGGCGAGCGGGCGCCCGTCCAGGATGATCTCGCCGAGGACCCGGCCGGGGTGCGGGACCAGGCCGCCGATCGCGAGCGCGGTCAGGGACTTGCCGCTGCCGGACTCGCCGACGAGCCCGGCGAGCTCTCCGTGGGCGAGGTCGAAGGACACGTCGCGGACGGGCGTCACCGCCCCGAACCCGACCGTCAGGTTCCGGACCGACAGCACCGCCGCCCCGGGGAGAGGCCCGCGTCCGATGGGGAGATCGACGCGGGGCTCACCGCGGGGCGGCGAGGCGGTGCGGGCGGCGGCGCGGGCCAGCGACTCCCCGGCCAGGGCGAATCCGGTACCGGCCAGCGCGACGGCCAGCGCGGGACCGGCGATCACCTCGGGATGGATCTGGACGCGGGGCAGCGCGTCGTGCATCAGCCGCCCCCAGTCGTAGTCGAGGGGCTGGACTCCGAGGCCCAGCAGGGAGAGCGTCGCGAGGCCGAGCAGGTTGTAGCCGAGCTGCGCGGTGATCGAGAGGATCACCGGCTCGGCGATGTTCGGCAGGATGTGCCGGACCAGGATCCGGGGCCGGGAGACCCCGAGGACCCGGGCGGCCCGCACGTAGTCGGCGGCCCCTACCGAGGCCGCCAGGGTCTGGGTGACCCTGGCCAGCGCGGGCGCGGCGGCCAGCCCGATCCCGACGACCGCCCCGCGCGCCCCGGCGCCGGTGATGATCGCGCCGAACATGGCCAGCAGGAGCCCGGGGAAGGCCACCAGGAAACTGATCGTCGCGGAGACCGGCCGGGCCGCACGCGACGGCAGCACGGCGGGCAGCGCCCCGAGCGGGACGCCCAGCACGACCCCGAGCAGGGTCGCCAGGCCCGCCAGCTCCAGCGTCAGCCGGGACGCCGCGAGAGTGCGGGCGAGCATGTCGCGGCCCGCGTCGTCGGTGCCGAGGAAGTGGGCGGAGCCGTGGCCCTCGACGATGTGGTCGGGGTCGATCCGCGCGGCGGCGTCGCCCCACACCCACGGCCCCGCGACGGCCAGCGCGAGCGTCGCCAGCACCAGGACGAGCCCGGCCCGCGCCGGAAGGGATCTCATCCGGTCTCCCGCAGGGTCGAGCGCGGGTCGAGCGCGACCAGCAGCAGGTCGACCGCGAAGACCACGGTCAGCGCGATGATCCCGTAGACGAGGATCGAGGCCTGGGCGAGGGCGTAGTCCTTGTTGACGATCGCGTCGACCATGGCTCCGCCGAGCCCCGGCCAGCGGAACACGTTCTCGATCACCACCGAGCCCGCGAGCAGCGACGACAGCACGGTGCCGCCGGACGTCAGGGCGGCCGTGAGGGTGTTGGGCAGCAGATGCCGCAGATGGATCCGGTGGACGGGCAGCCGCTTGGCGCGGGCCAGTCGGATGTAGTCCGACGACAGCTCCCTGACGGCCTCCAGCCGGACGTACCTGGCCAGCAGCGCGATCGGGCCCGCGGCCATCGCGGCGACCGGCATGACGAACGACGACGGCCCGCTCCGCTCGGCGGGCGGCAGCCATCCGAGCCGGTTGGAGAACAGCCAGATCATGAAGACGGCCAGCAGGAACTCCGGCAGCACGGTGAGGATCCCGGTCACCGAGGAGAAGGCCAGCTCGGTGCGCGGGCTCCGGCCGTGCTCGGTGCGGGCGGCCGTCCACATGCCGAGCGGCACGGCCACGGCGAACGCGACCACGATCGCCGGCAGGACGAGCTGGAGCGTGGCGGGCAGCCGGTCGGCGACCATCTCCCCGGCGGGCTGCCGGGTGAGGGCCGAGACGCCGAAGTCGCCGGTCGCGACCTTCCCCAGATAGGTCCAGAGCTGGTCGAGGACCGGCCGGTCCAGCCCGAGCTCGGCCCGCCGCGCCGCGACGGCGTCGGCGGGCGCGGTCGGGCCCATCGCGGCGCGGACCGGGTCGCCGGGGATGAGGTGGAGCATGGCGAAGGAGGCCAGCACCACCAGCACCGCCGAGATCGCGAACCTGGCCGCGCGCCGCACGAGGTACACCTACTCCGCCAGCATCCTGATCGAGGTCGGCCGGACGATGCCGCCGATCACGTCGAGGGTCGCGCCCTTGCTGGCGACGAGCTGGGTCGGCTGGGAGACCGGGACGACGTCCAGGTTCCTGACCAGGGAGGCCTCCGCCGTGGTCCACGCCGGGCAGCCCGGCGCCCCGACGGTCTTGGCCGCCTCGCCGCTGAGCCTGACGTACTCGGTGTTCTTCAGATGGGCGAAGTTGGAGCCCTTGGCGTCCGGGAACGGGCCGGACAGGTAGCCGGTGAGCTGGGTCGGGAGGCTGAGGCCCAGCGGCACCCAGGCCAGGTCCCAGTCGCCGGTGCTGAACAGCGACTCGGCGTACTTGGCGTCGGCCGAGCCGGCCAGCTTCGTCTCGACGCCGATCGCCTTGAACCGGGTGGCGACGTACTCCATGCCCGCCTGGACGCCCGGTCCCGCCGAGGTCGAGTAGGCGATGCGGAGGGTCAGTCTCCTTCCGTCCCTGGCGCGGACGCCGTCGGCCCCGGCCTTCCAGCCCGCGGCGTCCAGGGCGGTGCCCGCCGCCGCGGTGTCGGTCGCGGGCAGGTTGCCGGTGACGCTGTCGCCGCGGCACGGGTCGGGGGCGAGGGAGGTCAGGTGGGTGGGGGCCGCGGCGTTGCCCTGGCCGGTGATCTTGCGCAGGTCGGCGAGGTCGAGCGACTGGATCAGGGCCTTGCGGACATCGAGGGCGTTCCCCGGCCGGTCGTCGCCCTGGTGGAAGAACAGCTCGCCGATGCCGTCGGGGGCCGAGCCCTTGTGGATGCCGGGGATGATCTCGACGCGCTTGCGCTCGGCGCCGGTGAACTGGCCGCCCGACAGGCCCCCGGACGTCACCAGGTTGGCCGCGGTCGACTCGTCCTTGACGACCTTGAGCGTCACGGTGCCGGGCATCCCGTCGACGATCCCGCCGCCGTCCGGGCCCCACGCGTAGCCCTTGCGGACCTTGAACGTGTAGTGGTCGCCCGCGACCTTCTCGGTCAGCTCGTAGGGACCGGAGCCCGAGGTGGAGTCCTTGAGCAGCGAACGGTCGGCGAGGCCCTTGCCGCACACCACGTAGACGGCCGTCATGCTCTCGAGGAGGAACGGGTTCGGGGCGGCCGTGGCGAGGCCGACGGTGCCCGCGGCGTCGTCGGCGGTGGCCTTCATCCCGGCCGGGATGAGGACCCCGAGCAGGGACGCCTTGTTCTTCGGGTCCGCCAGGTAGTTCATCGAGTCCGCGACGGTCCTGGCCGTGACGGGTGAGCCGTCGGAGCAGGTGACGCCCTTGCGGAGGGTGAAGGTGACCTTCTCGGGCCCGGCGTCCCACTTCTCCGCCAGCCCGGGGATGATCTTCCCGGTGGCGTCAGAGTGGACCAGGGTGTCATAGGCGAAGCCGAGCACGGTGTTGGTCGAGCCGAGGACCGCGGTCGCCGGTTCGAGCACGCCGGGGTCGGCCGGGATGGCATAGGTGAAGGTGCCGTCCTTGACGACCTCGGGGGCTTTCCCCTTGTCGTCCGAACCGCACGCGGTCGTGCCGAGCGCGAGCGCTACGGCGATGGCCAGAGGCTTCTTCATGACGGGACTCCAGTCGGGGGCCTGGGGGGATCCTTCACACTCGCGGGCTCCGGCCGTGGTCCGCATCGTCGGATCTCCCAAGGCGGTGGGCGTTCCCTGTACTTCCCGACAATCCGCCGGGTTCGTACATTCTCAGCTGGAGCATGACCTCCAGCCGGGCGCGGGGGTCGGTGAGGTCGAGCCCGGAGATCTCGCTGATCCTGCGCAGCCGGTACCGGAAGGTGTTCGGATGGATCTGGACGGCCGCGGCGGCCTCGTTGATGTTCCCGAAGGCGTCGAGGTAGGCGGCGAGGGTGGGCAGGAGGTCGCTGCCGTTGTCCGCGTCGTGGGTGCTCAGCCGCTCGTAGGCGCCGGTCGGGGGCTGCTCCTGGGCGATGACGAGATCGCCGAGCTGGAGCAGGAGCGAGTCGAAGTGGACGTCGCGGAAGCTCGCGGCCGTCCCGGTGGCGCGGCGGCTGCGCAGCACCCGCAGGGTCCGGTCGGCGTCGTCGCGGGAGCGGGCGATCTCGGTGATCGAGCCCGCCGGGCGGCCGACCCCGATGTTGGCCGCGTGCCGGCCGCCGACCCTGGCCAGGAAGTCCTCCGCGACCTGGACGGCCCGTGCCTCGTCGCCGGGGAGCGGCAGGACCGCGTAGGCGATGGTGCCGACGAGCGCGGCGGACGCCTTCGGGTGGATGGCCCCGATGTGCAGGGCGAGGGCGTCGCAGAAGCGCTGGCGCTCGCTCTCGGCCCTGGCGACGTCGAACCGGCGGGGCTCGTCCGGCGGGGACCCGTCGTCGTCGCGGGGCTCGCGGGTCAGCCGGGCGGCCAGGACGCAGACGCGGGACGTCGCGAGGTCGAGCCTGGCGGCGGCCTCCGCGGCCTGGTCGCCGCCCGCGAGGACCGTCGCGAGGAGGTCGGCGCGCAGCCGGCGCTGGGCGTCGGCGCCCGTGCGCTGGCGGAGCAGGTGCAGGGCGACGATCTTGGCGGCGTCGGCGAAGGCCGCGCTCCGACCGGCACTGAGCGGCTCGTGGACGGCCGCCCACATGGAGCCGAGGATCTCGTCGCCCGCGCGGACGGCGATCGCGACCCGCGGAAGCATCCCCTCGACGTCGAGGAAGAGGGGCTCGCGCGACTGGTAGAGCCGGCGGAAGAAGCCCATCTCCTCGTAGAGCTGCACGAACCGCTCGGGCACCTGGCGGCCGAGGATCGTCTCGACCCGGTACTCGTCGGCCTCCTCCTGCCGCATGGAGTAGGCCAGGACGCGCGAGGAGCGGTCCTCGATCGTCACGGGGGCGCCGAGGAGCTCGCAGACGGCGTTGGCGACGGAGAACAGGTCGGTCTCGTGCTCGGTCTCGCCGACCTCGCCCTCGGCCAGCAGCGAGCGGAGCAGCGCGGCGATCTGCGCCCAGGACGCGGCCCTGGTCAGGCCGAGCAGCGCGACCCCCGTCTCCCTGACCCGCGCCTGGAGCTCCGGCCCCGGCGGGCTGAGCGACTTCACGACCAGGCCCGCGGCGCCGAACCCGCCGAGCCTCCCCAGCAGGGCGGCGATGGTCTCCTCGCCCTCGACCCCGATGCCGAGCAGCAGCCCGCCCGGCGCGACGAGCATCTCGTCCAGGGGATCGTAGATGTGGACGCCCGTGACCTGCCCCGCGGGCTCGCCGGGCAGCGCCGTCACGCCGAGCACCGTCGAGCCCAGGTCCTCCAGAACGCGTTTCAGCCCCGTCGCCATGATCCTTAACGTACGGGTCCGGGGCTTTCGCGCGCCAGACGCTCTCCCTCGATCAGGGCCGGGAGTATCCGGCTCCCGCCGGGATGTACTCGGTGCGGACCGTGCGGGCCTTGAGCACGGTGAGGTCGGGGACGACGCCGAGGCCCGGGCCCGCGGGGACGGTGAGGCGGCCGTCGGCCAGGACGAAGGGGTCGGTCAGGTCGGCCGCGTAGTAGCGGGACGAGGCCGAGGTGTCGCCGGGCAGGGTGAAGCCGGGCAGGGCGGCCAGGGCGACGTTGGCGGCGCGGCCGATGCCCGTCTCGAGCATTCCGCCGCACCAGACGGGGACGCCGTGCGCGACGCAGACGTCGTGGATCCGGCGTGCCTCGAGGAAGCCGCCGACCCGGCCCGGCTTGATGTTGACGACGGCGGCGGCGCCCCGGGTGATGGCGTCGGCGGCGATCCGGGCCGAGGTGATCGACTCGTCCAGGCAGACGGGGGTGGTGATCCGCCTGGCCAGCTCGGCGTGCCCCGCGATGTCGTCCTCGGGGAGCGGCTGCTCGATCAGCAGCAGGCCGAACGGGTCCATCTTCGCCAGATGGGCGGCGTCGGCGAGGGTGTAGGCGGTGTTGGCGTCGGTCTGGAGCGGCAGGTCGGGGTGGCGTTCCCGGACCGCGCGGACCGGCTCCAGGTCCCAGCCCGGTTCGATCTTCAGCTTGACGCGGCGGTAGCCCTCGGCCACGTAGGCGTCCACGGCGTCGAGGAGCTCCGGAACCGAGTTCATGATCCCCACGGAGACCCCGGCGTCGACCTCGCCGCGGACCGCGCCCAGGAACTCGCCGAAGGAGGTGCCGCGCTGCCGCAGCCAGGCGTCCAGGAGGGCGGAGGAGACCGCGGACTTCGCCATCGGATGGCCGTGGACGGGCGCGAACGCCCGCTCGGTCCGCCACGGGTCGCCGGTCAGGCGGGGCAGCAGGAACTCCTTGATGACGTGCGCGGCGCCCGCCACGTACTCGGCGGAGTAGGACGGCTCGCTCATCGCGACGCACTCCCCCCACCCCTCGGCGCCGTCCGCGAGCACCCGGACGATCAGCACCTCTCGGTCGGTCTGGGTGCCGAACGAGGTGCGGAAGGGGGCGACCAGCGGCAGCTCCGCCCACCGCAGCTCGATGCCTTCGATCTTCACGCTTCCCTCACCTGCACGGTTCCTCCACGACGTAGTAGCCCTCACGGGTGATCCCCGTGATCCGATGGCCGGCCTCGAGCGCCGGTTCGAGCGCGGCCCGTACCGCCGTCCGCCAGTGCGCCGCGAGCGCGGGGCGCGCGGCGCGCAGCGCCTCGATGTCCGCCGGGATCGCCACCAGCGTGACCCCCGGGCCGGCGGGCGTCCCGGCGGGACGCCCGTCGAGGCCGAGGCCGATCCGGGCGCCCGCCCGCACCAGCGCCGCCGCCTCCGGCGGTTCCCCCGGCGGGCCCTTGTCCAGCTCCCAGGCGATGTGCAGCCGGTCGGACGGCGACCCGCTGTTGAGCCCGTCGTCCATGGTCCCGTAGAAGTCGGCGAGGTAGCCGTCGGGCAGCGCTCCGAGCACCTGGAGGTTGAAGTGGGCGTTGCGCCGCACCAGCGGGTCGAAGGTCCACTCGACCCGGCGGATGCCGCGCTCCAGCGCCCACTCGCGCTGGTGCCCCTTCAGCGCCCGGCCCACACCGAGCCCGCGCGCCCCGGCGGCGACCCCGGTGATGTGGGAGTGCAGCGCCCCGCCCCCGGTGAGGAACCCGGCGGCGACCCCGATCAGCGGGCCGCCCGCACGGGCGCCCGCCACATAGTTGCCGGTGAACGACCAGGCCCTGAGCATCCCGGGGGCGACCAGCGTGTGCCCCCACACCCCCGTGAGCAGCGATGCCGCCTCGTGGAGTTCGTCCACCCCGGTCAGTTCCGCCACTTCCACCCGGGCGTTCCCGGCGCTCGCGCTCACGTTCCCAGCGTGCCCACCGGCCTACGATGTACTCATCGTCCGAATTCCCAACCGGTAACGCGCTTTTTGTCCGATCTCACCATCGGGCGTCGTTGATCATCCCTGCGACCAGGGCGGACAGCAGCCGGGAGCGGGCGGGCATCTCCCGCAGGTCGAGCCACTCGCCCTCGGCGTGGGCGTTGCCTCCGACCGCGCCGAGCCCGTCCAGGGTCGGGACGCCCAGCGTCGCGGTGATGTTGCCGTCGGAGCCGCCGCCGACGGCCGCCTCCCGGAGCGGGGGCAGGCCCAGGGACTCCGCGGTCCGGGCGGCCCGCTCGTACAGCGCCGCGGCGGCCGAGCGCGGGAACGGCCCGCGGGAGGGACCGTCCACGACGGCGAGGGACGCGCCCGGCACCACGGGCACGAGGGCGTGCAGCGCGTCGTGGACCCGGGCGAGCTCGGCGGCCGTGAAGGCCCGGACGTCGATGGCCAGTGAGGCGGCGGCGGGGACCGTGTTGGCGGTGGTCCCGGCGCGGCTGGCCGCCGGGGTGACCGTCGTCCCGGCCGCCGGATCGGCCAGGGCGGCGACGGCCAGCGTCTGGTGGGCCAGTTCCAGCCCCGCGTTGACGCCGCGCTCCGGATCGAGGCCCGAGTGGGCGGCGCGCCCGGTGACGCGCAGGTCGTAGCGGGCCAGGCCCTTGCGGGAGGTCTTCAGGGCCCCGTCGGCGCTCGGCTCGGCGACCAGGGCCGCCTCAGCATGGGCGGCCAGCGCCTCGATCAGCGGACGGGACGTCACCGAACCCGTCTCCTCGTCGGAGGTGACGAGGAAGGAGACGCCCTCGCGGTCCGGCAGCGCGGCCAGCGCGTGGAAGGCCTGGACGAGCCCCGCCTTCATGTCGAAGCAGCCAGGACCCGTCGCGCGGTCGCCGTCGATCGTGAACGGCCACCGGGCCAGGGTGCCGAGCGGCCACACGGTGTCGTAGTGGCCGAGCACCAGGATCCGCGGCGTCCCGCTCCCCCACAGCAGATGCTCGCCGTGGACGGCCGGAGCCGCTCCGAGCAGGCGCTCGCCCAGCGCGGCGACCTCCTCACGGCAGGCCGCCAGGGCCTCGGCCGCACCGGAGGGCGACTCGGCGGAGACCAGGCGGGCCAGGTCCGCGGTCATCGCCGCGCCGTCGAAGGCCGTCATGCGACGCGGGGGTTGGCCCGGGCGCTGTAGTGCACGTAGGAGGTCCCGTCGGGCAGGTCGTAGAAGACGAAGGGGATCCAGGACGGGTCGCCCTCGGCGCGTCCGACGAAGGTGGTCTCGTCCACGGGGATCAGGTCGAGTTCCAGCGGGGGCGACAGCTCGGTCAGGCCGGGCGTGGTGACCTCGACCCTGGCGTGCAGGCCGGTGCCCTTCGTGGTGATCTCGGTGCGGACGTGCCTGCGGTCGTAGACGCCCGCGTAGCGTTCGACGTCCACATAGACCGGGCTGTCCGGCGGCCGGAGGGTCGGCCGTGGGGTGAGGCGCACCAGCTCCCCCGCCATCTCCTCGATGAGGCGCTGGCGCAGCGCCCCGTCGTGGCCGCCGTTGGTGCACAGGGCGATGACCAGGTCCCGGTCCGGGACGACCCACAGGGCGGACTGCTGGCCGATCGTGCTGCCGGAGTGCCAGAGGATCGGCAGGCCGTCCCACCAGTCGAGGATCCAGCCCAGGCCCCAGTGGCTGCCGAGGGAGTGCCGGTTGGGCAGCTCGACCTGCGGCCGTCGCATCTCGGCGGCGGACCTCGCCGACAGCAGCTCCGTGCCGAGGTGGGCGAGGCCGAAGGTGACGACGTCGGCGGCGCTCGCGCAGATCAGCCCGGCGGGGCCGATGGGGCGCATCAGCCCCCACTTCGGGGTCGGCGCCGTCTCCTTGCCGAGATGGCCGACGGCCGTGCGGTACAGCAGCGCCTCCTCCGGCAGGGTGACGGTGTGCCTCAGCCCGAGCGGCTCGATGATCTGGGTGCGCAGGGCGGCGTCCCAGACCTGGCCGGTCAGCCTCTCCACGATCCGGCCGAGGATCGGGAACGCGGCGTTGACGTAGGACTGGGTGGCGCCCATCGGATGGAGCTGGGTCAGCTCGGCGCAGGCCGCCACGTACTTCTCGAGGGTGTCGTCGCCGCGGCCGGTGTCGAGGAAAAGGTCGCCGTCGATGCCGGAGGTGTGCGTCAGCAGATGCCGGACGGTCACCGACCTGGTGACGTGCGGGTCGGCGACCCTGAACTCCGGCAACAGCTCGCGGACGGGGGTGTCGATCGTCAGCAGGCCCCGCTCGGCCAGGAGCATGATCTGGGTGGTCGTCCAGATCTTGGTGACGGAGCCGATCTGGAAGAGCGAGTCCGGGGTCGCCTCCACCCCCGTGCCCCGGTGAAGCACCCCCGCCGCGAACTCGTGCCGCTCTCCCCGGTGGGAGTAGGCGAGCGTCGCGCCGGGCACGCCGTACTCGGTGATCAGTTCGTTCAGACGCCTGCCCCAGGTATCGGTCACGGAAGGACACTAGTGTGCGTGTCCATGTTCGACCTAGTGCTCCGTGGCGGCGAAGTCCACGACGGGCTCGGCTCTCCGGCGGTCACGGCGGACGTCGCGGTCCTCGGCGGGCGCGTCGCCGCCATCGGCCGCGACCCCGGCCCCGCCCGCCGGACGATCGACGTGACGGGCCTGGCCGTCGCCCCCGGATTCGTCGATCCGCACTGCCACTCCGATCTGGTGCCGATGCTGCCGCAGGCGCAGCCGTTCAAGCTCCTCCAGGGGGTGACGACCGAGGTCAGCGGCAACTGCGGGTTCTCCTTCGGGCCGGTGACGGAACCGTTCCGGGAGCTGATGACGGCCTACGCGGGAGCGGAGGTCGGGGTCGGGTCGTTCGCCGAGCATCTCGCCGCCGTCGAGGCGGCGGGGCCGACCAACCACATGGCCACGCTGGTCGGCCACTCCACGCTGCGGATGGCCGTCGCCGGGTTCGACGCCGAACTCGGCCCGAAGGCGCTGGAGGAGATGTGCCGCCTCGCCGACGAGGCGTTCGCGGCCGGGGCCGCCGGGCTGTCGAGCGGGCTGATCTACCCGCCGGGCTCGTTCGCCGGGACCGGCGAGCTCGTCGCGCTCGCCAAGGTCGCGCACCGCCACGGCCGGCCCTACACGACCCATCTGCGCGACGAGGGACTCGGGCTGGCCGAGGCGCTGGACGAGGCGGTCGAGATCGCCCGCCGGGCCGGGGTCAGGCTCCAGGTCTCGCACTGCAAGGCCGCCGGACCGCGCAGCCACGGCGGCGCGGCCCTGCTGCTCGGCAGGCTGCGCGCCGCCCGCGCCGAGGGCGTCGACGTGCGCGGTGACCAGTACCCCTACCTCGCCGGGGCGACCACCCTGTCGGCCCTCGTGCCCCCGGCCGCGCTGGAGGGCGGGATCGACGCCCTGCGCGCCCGCCTCGCCGACGTCGGAGCATTGCGCGCCGCGGCCGAGGACCCCGAGGCCAGGACGGGCACCGGTCTGTGGCGCGACACCACGGCGGAGGGCGTCCTGATCGTCACCCACACCGACCCGTCCGTGGTCGGCCGGCGCCTGTCGGAGCTGCCGGGCGACCCGTTCGCGACGGCCTGCCGCCTGATCGCCGACGACCCGGCCGCCTCCATGGTCGTGACGATGATGGCCGAACCCGACGTACGGACGATCATGGCGGACCCGCTGATCGGCATCGGCTCCGACAACGGCATGCCGGTCGGCCTCGAGCACCCCCGCACCTGGGGCTGCTTCCCCGAGTTCCTCGGCACCTACGTGCGCGGCCTCGGGATCGTCCCGCTCGCGGAGGCCGTCCGGAAGATGACCTCGGCCAACGCCAGGATCTTCCCGCTGAGGGACCGGGGCGTCCTGCTGACCGGCGCCCACGCCGACATCACCGTCTTCGACCCGGCGACGGTCGGCCATCCCGGCACCTACGCCGTCCCCGACGCCCGGCCGACCGGGATCCCCTACGTCCTGCTGGAGGGCGTCCCGGTGGTCGAGGAGGGCGAGTTCACCGGAGGCAGGCACGGCCGGATGCTCCGCCTCTGAGCCTCCGGCGCCGAGGCTCCGCCGATTCCCCCGGTGGCGCGTCATTTGTCGGACCGTCCCACTACGCTTTCGGGTCATGGCACGACCGCTGCACGAGATCGTCGAGGCCGGGTGGGCGCGGGCCCTCGCCCCGGTCGAGGGCGACATCGCCAAGATGGGCGACTTCCTCCGGGCCGAACTGGCCGCCCGCCGCTCCTACCTGCCGTCGGGGGCGAACGTGCTGCGCGCGTTCCAGCAGCCGTTCGACCAGGTCAGAGTGCTGATCGTCGGCCAGGATCCGTATCCGACGCCCGGCGACGCCGTCGGGCTCAGCTTCTCGGTCGCGCCCGGCCGCAGGGTCCCGCCGAGCCTGGTCAACATCTACACCGAGTACATGAAGGACCTCGACCTTCCGGGGCCCGCCGACGGCGACCTGTCCCCGTGGGCCGAACGCGGCGTCCTGCTGCTCAACAGGGTCCTGACGGTCGCCCCGAACAAGCCCGCCTCGCACAAGGGCAAGGGCTGGGAGGCCGTCACCGAGCAGGCCATCCGGGCCCTCGCCAACCGCGGCACCCCGCTGGTCGCCATCCTGTGGGGGGCCCAGGCCCAGACCCTGCGCCCCCTGCTGTCGGACTATCCGGCGATCACCTCGGCCCATCCCAGCCCGATGTCGGCCGACCGCGGCTTCTGGGGCTCGCGGCCCTTCAGCCGCGCCAACGAGTTCCTGAGCAGGCAGGGCGCCGCCCCGATCGACTGGCGCCTGCCCTAGGCCGTCTCGTACGTCTGGGCGTCGGTGAGCTTGAGGAGCTCGGTGAGGGCGTCGCGCAGGTAGTCGACCAGGTTCCAGGCGTCGGGCACCAGCTCGGGGCAGGCGATGATGCCGATGTCGAGGCTGCCGTTGTAGGAGAAGACCGTGATGTTGACGCCGCCGGTCGCGTCGGAGATCACCGACGCAGGGTAGTAGGTGAGGATCCGGGCGCCCCGCACGTACAGCGGCTGCTGCGGGCCCGGCACGTTCGAGATGATCAGGTTGACGGGCGTGATCGCGGGGACGACCTGCATCACCAGCCGGGTGGCGAGCCCCGAGATCGGCGACGGCACGAGGCCGCTGACCATCTCGAACCAGGTCCCCGTCGAGCTGGCGAACCTCCGCTTGACGCTCTGCATCTGGGTCCTGACCGCGGCGAAGCGCTCCGCCGGATCCTCGATCTGGACCGGCAGCGGGGCGAACATCGCCGAAAGCGCGTTGCTCTCGTCGCAGGCGGCGCCCCGCCGCAGCGACACGGGGACGCAGGCCACCAGCGGCTGGGACGGCAGGGCGTCGTGGTCGATCAGCCACTGCCGCAGCGCTCCGGTGCACATCGCCATCACGACGTCGTTGACGCTGACGCCGAGCTCCCGCCGGACCTTCTTCACGTCGTCCAGCGGCAGCGACCCGAACGCGAAGGTCCGGTGCTGGGAGATCGAGGCGTTGAACGGGGTCCGCGGCGCTCCGGCCAGGTCCGCCCGCTCGGGGTTGGCGCGCCGCAGCACCGCGCGCAGCGTGTTCGACACCTCCCGGACTCCGGGCAGGTTCCCCACGATCGGAAGCTGGTCGAGGTAGGGCGCGGTCTTCAGCAGCTCCTCGGCCGTCCTGACCGGGTGCAGCACCGCCCGGGCCAGCCCCTTGCCGACCATCGGCGCGAGACCGGGGGCGCTCTCCCGCTCGGTCAGGTCCGGCGGCACCGAGACGGCCTCCGGCTGGAGGTCGAGCAGGGCCATCAGCAGCTCGGCGGCCAGCACCCCGTCGACGCACGCGTGATGGACCTTGATGTAGATCGCGGCCCGTCCTCCGGCGAGCCCCTGGACGAGATGCACCTCCCACAGGGGCCGCCGCCGGTCGAGCGGTCGTTCGTGGATGCGGGCGATCTCGGCGCCGAGCTGGAGGTCGTCGCCGGGAGCCGGCAGCGCCGCCTCGTGGACGTGCCGTGAGGGGTCGAAGTCCTCGTCGTCGACCCAGTAGGGCCGGTCGAGCCCGAGCGGAACGGCGGCGAGCTTGCGGCGCAGCGGCCTGGCCAGGTGGGCGCGCTCGGAGATGAGGTCGACGACGTCCTGCCGGGTGAGCCTTCCGCCCTCGCAGAGGGTGGTGTCGACGATGCCGAGCCCGCCGATGTGGGCCTGGGTCCTGCCGGACTCGATGTTGAGGAAGTTCGCGTCCACCGCGGTCAACTGAGTCATCTTCGTCGCGTCCCGTCTGCTCTTCGTGGCCCTGTGTCTCCCTTCAAGGGGTATGTCGTCGGGACGAAGCGGGTCAACAGAGGTCGGGCATTGATAACGAGGACTTAACCCAGGTTTCCGCAGCCCTGCGCGGAACTACCGACTGGTACGGCCACATCGTGTCAGGACGTCAGGAAACCCGCTCGGGAAGCTCGTCGCGGAGCTCCGCCAGCGGCACATCCGGCTCCCCGGCCAGCCGGGACGGCCACCACATGCGGCCGCCGATGTCGAGGTTGAGCGCCGTCACCAGGACCGAGCGGACGATGAAGGTGTCGAGCAGCACGCCGAACGCGACCGCGAAGCCCATCTCGGTGATGAACACCAGCGGCAGCGAGCCGAGGGCCCCGAAGGTCCCCGCGAGGACCGCGCCCGCCGAGGTGATGACGCCGCCCGTCGCGGCCAGGCCGATGAGCGCGCCGCGCCGGGTGCCGTGCCGCGCCGCCTCCTCGTGGACGCGCGTCATCAGGAAGATGTTGTAGTCGACGCCGAGGGCGACCAGGAACACGAACACCCACAGCGGATACGACGGGTCGGCGCCCTCGAAGCCGAAGACGTGCTCGAACATCAGCGCGCTGAAGCCGAGCGCGGCGCCGAACGACAGGATGACGGTGACGACCAGCAGGATCGGCGCGACGACCGACCGCAGCAGCGCCCCGAGGATCAGCAGGACCACCAGGAGCACCACCGGGACGACGAGGTTGGTGTCGTGCCGGGAGGCGTCGGTGATGTCGAGCACGACCGCGCTCGACCCGCCGACCCTGACGTCGCCGCCCTCGATGGAGTCGACCCGGGTGCGCAGATCCTTGACCAGGGCGAAGGCGGCGTCGCTGTCGGCGGGGTGGCTGAGCGTGCCCTCGACGTAGGCGATGCCGTTCTTCGTGACGGGCGGCTTCACGTCGAGGACGCCCGGGGTGGCCGCCAGCAGCGCCTGGATCCGCGGCCCGGCCGTGTCCCTGCCGGTGATCTGGATCGGGTTGCCGGAACCGGCCGGGAAGTGCTTGTTCTGGACCTCCTCGCCGATCGCGGAGTCGGGCTTGTCGCGGAACGCGTCGTGGTTCTGCAGGCCGCCGGTGTCGAGCCCGAACAGCGCGACCGACAGCAGCCCGAGCGCGACGGCCGTCCCGGTCCACACCGCCCGCGGCCGCCGGGCGACGACCATGCCGACCCGGGACCAGAACCCGCGCTCGGCCGGTTCGTCGCTGCCCGCGTGCGGCTTGACCGGCCAGAACAGCCAGCGCCCGCAGATGACGAGCAGCGCGGGCAGCAGGGTGACCATGGCCAGCAGCCCGAAGACCACCCCGACGGCCATCACGGGACCGAGGCTCCGGGTGGAGGCCAGCTCGGCGAGCAGCAGGCACATCATGGCCAGGGAGACGGTCGCGCCGGAGGCGATGATCGCCGGTCCCGCCCGGTGCAGCGCGACGGCCATCGCCTCGTGCCTGTCCTCGTGCCGGCGCAGTTCCTCCCGGTAACGGGCGATGAGGAGCAGCGCGTAGTCCGTCGCGGCGCCGAAGACCAGCACGATGAGGATGAACGAACTCTGCCCGTTGACGGTCAGCACGTCGTTCTTCGCCAGCAGGTAGACGATCCCCTCGGCGACGGCCAGGGCGACGCCGACGCAGAGCAGCGGCAGGATCCACAGGATGGGGCTGCGGTAGGTCAGCAGCAGGATCACGATGACGATCGCGGCGGTGATGTAGAGCAGCGTGGTGTCGAAGCCGCCGAAGACGAGCCCGAAGTCCCCGCTGTAGCCGCCGGGACCGGTGACGTGCGCCTTCAGCCCGGGCGGGCCGCCGTTATGCGCGATGGCGCGGAAGTCCTTGATGGCGGGGCCGAGGGCGTCCCAGCCCTTGTCGCCCAGGACGAAGTCGGCGACGACCATGAGCGCCAGTCCGTCCTGCGACCTGACCACCGGGGCCACCTTGCCGACACTGGTGATGCCCTGGAACTTCGCGGCGTCGGCCTCGGCCTTCGCCTGGTCGGCGGCCGTGACGGGCTGCCCGTCGCGGTGGTAGACGACCAGCGTGGGGATGGAGTCGGTGTCGACGAAGTTCTCGGAGTCCTTGAACACCCGGGTGGACTCGGCCGACGTGGGCAGCCACTCCGTCGCCTCGTTCTTCTGGACCTCGGTGAGCTTGCCGCCCAGGCCTCCCAGGCCCATGAACAGCGCGATCCAGACGACGAGGACGATCCACTTCGCCCACCTGCCGGTGGGGACCCTGGCGAGCTTCACACGTCAACGGCTATCCCGGACACCCCGGAGGGGTCAAGACATATCGCGTCCTGAACAGGGTGCCCGGGAACGTTCCCGCAGGTGAGAGCCGTGACCGGAAGCGGTCAGAGGGTAACTCGGTCAGCGAGACATCACGAGGCGACACAGGCGTCGAAGCCGCGGCGGAAGAGCTCCAGCGAACGACGGGTCACCTCCTTCACGGCCGCGCGGTCGTCGTCGTCGCGGACCGAGAGCTTGATGAGCTCGAGGGCCTCGCGGGGGTGGGCGTCGTCGTACTCCGCGTGCTCGGCGAGCCACATGAGGGAGTACTTGTCGTCGCCCATCCGCTCCCTGAACGCGGGCATGACCAGGCGCGTCCACTCGCCGGTCGTGCCCTCGATCGCGAAGTTGACGGCGCCGAACGCCTCGGCGACCGATCCCCGGTAGGAGACCGACCAGAGGAACTCGCACAGCGCGGCGACCTCCGGTCCCGGCCGGTGGTGGAGGATCTCCTGCTCGGTCAGGCCCAGGCCGACCCCCCAGTCGATGAACCACTGCGCGTGCAGCGCCTCGGTGCGGATGTTGCCGATGAGCCAGTCACGGGCGAGCAGGTCGCCCTCGGACTTGCCGTAGGTGGTGCGGCCGAGGTACACGCCCATGTACTTCGGGAACGCCTCCACGACGCAGAAGAACTCCTTGACGAGGTTGCGCCAGGACTCGTCGTCGACGCCGTCGGCGACGGTACGGGTGAACAGCGGTGAGGCGAGCACATCGTCCCAGTCGTGCTGCAGCTCGGCGATCATGTTCTCGACCCATGCCGGATGCGGTGTTTCGGACAGCTCCCGTTTCACCGTCCGGTGATGCTGGGTCCGGGACGGCGGGCGTCCCCTGGTGGTCAGAGCTTCGGTCATGCGTGTATCCCCTCCACGCCCAGGTGGTAGACGTTGCCCACTATCGGCCGCGAGCTGATCATTGTAAATATTTAATTCCATAGTGGACATGGCGGATCGGCGACCCTCACATGGACGCGGAAGAGGGACAGATGGAGCGCAAGCACGCGGTGGTCATCGGCGGAAGCATCGCCGGGCTGCTCAGCGCACGGGTACTGGCGGATCACTTCGAGCGGGTCACCCTCCTGGACCGGGACGTCTTCCCTGCGGAGCCGGTATTCCGGGCGGGAGTACCGCAGGGAAGGCACCTGCACGTTCTGTGGACCAGGGGACTGGAGATTCTGTCCGGCCTGCTGCCGGGCTTCGTCGACGACCTGCTCGCGGAGGGGGCGGTCGACCTGCGGATCCCGCGCGACTTCCTGTGGCTGACGGCGGAAGGATGGCGGGAGCGGTTCGACACCGACCGGATGATCACCTTCAGCCGCGGCCTGCTGGAGTGGACGGTCCGGCGGCGCGTGCTGGAGCTGCCGAACGTCACGGCGCTGACCGGGATCGAGGCGACCGGCCTTCTGGGCGCCCGGAACGTCACCGGGGTGGCCTTCCGGGCGCGCGGCGGCGCCGTTCCGCCGGGCGGCAAGGGCGAGCTGCGGGCCGATCTCGTCGTCGACGCCTCGGGACGGGCGTCGAAGGCTCCGGCGTGGCTGGCCGGGCTCGGGCACTCCGGGCTCCGTGAGACGCGCATCGACCCGCTGCTCGGCTACGCCAGCCGCACCTACGCCATCCCCGACGGGTTCGACCCCGGCTGGAAGGCCCTCTACCTCCAGGCCGACCCGCCGCTCACGCGCCGGACCGGCGGGCTGTTCCCGCAGGAGGGCGGCCGGTGGATCTGCAGCCTCTCCGGAACCGGGCGGGACTACCCGCCGACGACCGAGGCGGGCTTCCTGGACTACGCGCGGAACCTGCGCAGCCCCGTGCTCTACGAGGCGATCAAGGACGCGGAGCCGCTCAGCCCGATCACCTCCTTCCGCGACACGTCCAACGTCCGCAGGCGCTTCGACCGGATGCGGACGTGGCCCGAGGGATTCGTGGTGACCGGCGACGCCGTCTGCGCGTTCGACCCGATCTACGGCCAGGGGATGAGCGTCGCGGCGCTGACCGCGCTCGAACTGGACCGGACGCTGGCCGAGCGCAGGTCGGCGCACTGGTTCCAGAAGCGGGCGCGCTGGTGCGCGGCCGGCGCCTGGCTGGTGGCGACCGGTGAGGACCGGCGGTACACCGAGACCGAGGGGCCGCCCGTCCGGCTGCACACGAAGGTCATCAACGCCTATGTGAGCAAGGCCGTCGCGGCGGCCAACGTGGACCCGGCCAGCCAGGCGGCCCTGCTGGACGTCCTCGCGCTGAAGGCCCTGCCGACCTCGCTGTTCCTCCCGGGCACACTCGCCCGGGTCCTCACCAACACCAGACCCCCCAAAACTTCGCCCGGCGAGTTGTCGACCTCCCACATTTCGGGGGTTACGAAGTCGTAGGTTACGGTTCTAGGCATGAGCGAGATCGTCTACCCGCCGGTGATCCTGGCCGCCAAGGGCATGTTCAAGGCACTGGGCATGCGCTTCCGGATCGAGGGATACGAGAACATTCCCGCCACCGGCGGGGCGGTGATCTCCAGCAACCACGTGTCGTACCTCGACTTCATCTTCGTCGGCCTGGGCGCGAACCCGGCCAGGCGGCTGGTCCGCTTCATGGCGAAGAAGGAGGTCTTCGACCACAAGATCTCCGGGCCGCTGATGCGCGGGATGAAGCACATCCCGGTCGACCGCGAGAACGGGGCGTCCTCCTACATCGCGGCGCTCAAGGCGCTCAAAGCCGGGGAGTGCGTGGGCGTCTTCGCCGAGGCGACGATCAGCCAGTCCTTCACCGTCAAGGAGATCAAGTCGGGCGCCGTCCGGATGGCGATGGCCTCCGGCACGCCGCTGATCCCGGTGGCGGTCTGGGGCGAGCAGCGGATGTGGACCAAGGGCCGGCCTCGCAAGATCCTCCAGCGTGGGGTCGACATCACGATCCTCATCGGCGAGCCGATGCACGTCACCCGCAAGGACGACGCCACCGAGGTCGCCGAGCGGCTCCGCGCCAAGATGCAGGAACTGCTCGACAAGGCCCAGCGGGAGTATCCCGTGGACGGCAAGGGCCAGTGGTGGCAGCCGCGGCACCTCGGCGGCACGGCGCCGACCTTCGAGGAGGCCGAGGCCCTCGACGCCGCCGAGGCCGAGGAGAAGGCCCGCCGCCGCGCGCTGCGCGAGGCGGAGGCCGCCAGGACCGAAGCGGCGACGGACAAACCGGCCGAATAAGCAGGCCACTGGACGGCATTGGCCCTGTTTGTCCAGGTCAGCGGCGAGGCAGACTGGTCAGTATGACCGAGCTGCGCCGAGAGACCCGTGCCGTCCACACGCCCGTCATCGTTCCGTCCGGTAGCCGGCCCCTGGGGATGCCTATCTACCAGGGCCACCTGTTCTCCTTCGACTCGGCCGACGCCATGGCCGACGCCTTCGACGGCCCGAACCAGCCGCCGTTCTACTCGCGGCTCGGCAATCCCACGGTCAGGGCGTTCGAGGAGGCCGTCGCCGGGCTCGAGGGCGGGGTCGGGGCGCTCGCCACGGGCTCCGGCATGGGCGCGATCAACGCGGTCCTGCACGGCCTGCTGCGCACCGGTGACCATGTGATCGCCCAGAGCTGCCTGTACGGCGGCACGTATGGATCGCTCCAGAGCCTGGCGGCCAAGTGGGGCGTCGAGGTGACCTACGTCTCCGGGCACGACCCGGCCGAGGTGACCGCGGCGCTGCGGCCGAACACCCGGCTGCTCTACCTGGAGACCATCGCCAACCCGACCACCCGGGTCACCGACGTTCCGGCGCTCGTCGCGGCGGCGGGCCCCGGCGTGAAGACCGTCGTGGACAACACCTTCGCCACTCCCCTGCTGTTCCGGCCGCTGGAGCACGGCGCGGACGTGGTGGTCCACTCGGCGACCAAGTACATCTGCGGGCACGGGGACGTCGTGGCGGGGGTCGCGGTCTTCGCCGACGAGGCCGTCCACCGGACCGTCTGGAACGAGGCGGTCGAACTCGGCTCGACCCT
Organism: Actinocorallia longicatena; assembly: GCF_039534125.1. Lineage (NCBI taxonomy): Bacteria > Bacillati > Actinomycetota > Actinomycetes > Streptosporangiales > Thermomonosporaceae > Actinocorallia > Actinocorallia longicatena. The sequence continues at coordinate 35,092 of NZ_BAAAUV010000035.1, forward strand.
CGACCCGTTCGCGGCCTTCCTGCTGCTGCGCGGGCTGACGACGCTGGGCGTCCGGCTGCCGCGCATCTGCGACAACGCCGTCCACCTGGGCAAGAACCTGGCCGCCCATCCCGCGGTGGAGCGGGTGAACTACCCCTCCCTGCCCGACCACCCCGACTACGACGTGGCCCAGCGGCTGCTGTCGGGCGGCGGCGGCGTCCTCGCCTTCGACCTCAAGGGCGGGCGGGAGGCGGGCCGGCACTTCATCGAGAACGTGAAGCTGCTCACCCTGACCGCCTCGCTCGGCGACGGCAAGACCCTCGCGATGCACCCCGCCAGCACCTCCCACCGCATGTACTCGGCGGAGGCGCTGGAGGCCGCGGGCTTCGGCGAGGGCACCGTCCGGCTGGCGGTCGGCCTGGAGCACCCCGACGACCTGTGGGACGACATCAGCCAGGCGCTGCTGTAGAACTCGTCGGCCCGTGGCGGGCCCGGACTGGATGCCGGGGGTCCGCCACGGGCCGACGTCTTCGCGTCCGCCGGGGCCCTACGCGTTGACGGTCGCGAAGAGTTTGCGGTAGGCGCCGCGCAGGCCGTTGAGGTCGCGCGCCGGGGCGTCGAAGGCGAAGCGCAGGTCGAAGGGCTCGCGGCCGGGGGCCAGGCAGCGGACGTTCAGGCCGAAGCGGTTGAGGGCGACGGCCCGGACGACGTGGTCGGGCTCCAGCTCGCCGAAGCGGGCCTTGACCAGGGCGGCGAGCTCGGGCCTGTGCGCGTGGTCGAGATGGACGATCGCGCCGGCCTCGAGGGCCACGAACGGGTCGGGACGGGCGTCGGCGTACTCGTCGGGCTCGACGACCGCGCTGCCCCACACGTCCTCGATCTCGATCTCGGCGACCTCCAGGGCGAGGATCGTCCACTCCTCGACGGCCGGGATCCGCGCGCCGAGGTCGAGCAGGTCGGGCCGGGGGTGGAGCCGGGAGATCCGGACGGCGGCCTCCCGCCGGCTCTCCGGCGGGACCTCGGTGATCCAGCCGTGCAGCCAGGCGCGGCCCCGCACCCGGTCGGCGAGCGGGACCGGGGTCAGATCGCTGATGCGGAGCGTCGCGGGCAGGTCGGGCTCGGCCGTGAGGGCGGCGACGATCGGCGAGGCGGCCGGGACGAGCATCAGCGGGACGCCCTGCTCGTCGGTCACGTGGGCGGCGAGGGTCACTTCGGCCTCGCCCAGGGCGGCCAGTGATCCACCGGCCACGCCGTAGGCGAGGGTGCGGGCGCGCTCGGCTCCGGAGGGTCCGTGGATCATTGCTGTGCTCCTTTAGGTTAGGCTAGCCTAAGTAAGGCTCGCCTAACCACGACCACCAGGAATCTCGCAAGGAGTGTTCATGAACAACCCCCGGCCGAAAGCGAAGCTCTCGCGCGCACTGGGCATCCCCCTCACCCCCAAGTGCGTGAAGTACTTCGAGAACCGGCCCTACCCGCCGGGCGTCCACGGCCGGGCGCGCAAGAAGGACTCCGGATACAAGGCCCAGCTGCTGGAGAAGCAGAAGCTGCGGGCGCAGTACAACATCCGCGAGGCCCAGCTCAGGAACGCCTTCGACAAGGCGCGCAAGATCCAGGGCAAGAGCGGCGAGAACCTCGTGATCGACCTCGAACGCCGCCTGGACGCCCTCGTGCTGCGCGCCGGTTTCGCCCGGACGATCTACCAGGCCCGGCAGTTCGTCGTGCACCGCCACATCCTGGTCAACGGCAAGCGCGTGGACCGCCCGTCCTACCGGCTGCGCCCCGGCGACTTCATCCAGGTCGCCGAGCGGAGCAGGAACCTGCCCCCGTTCCAGGTCGCGGCCGCGGGCGCCCACACCCCGGCGGCCCCCGCCCCCTACCTGGAGGTACAGGGCTCCGCCCTGCTGGCGAAGCTGGAGCGCCTCCCGCTCCGCTCCGAGATCCCGATCATCTGCGACGAGCAACTCGTCGTCGAGTTCTACTCGAGGTGACCCCACCCTCCCCGCGAACGGGCGCCCACGATCTCTTCGTGGGCGCCCGTTCCGCATCCCGGGAGAAGTCGGCCCTAGCCAGAAAAATGTGTGTGGAGTACATTCAACCTAGCGATTGCTTGTCAGCCGGGAAGGGCTCTTCACACCATGATCGAATTCCAGAAGGTCACGCGGAACATCGGCGCTGAGGTCACGGGTGTCGACCTTCGCAAGCCGCTCGACGAGGAGCAGGTGCACACGATCCGGCAGGGGCTGCTGGAGAACTACGTGCTGTTCTTCCGCGACCAGCACATCTCCGACGAGGAGCACCAGGCGTTCGCGCTGAACTTCGGCACGCTCGACATCCCGAAGATGAACACCACCGGCGGGGCCATCCACGTGCTCGACCAGACCGACCCCAAGGGCGAGGGCGGCGACCAGTGGCACAGCGACAACACGTTCATGAAGCGGCCGCCGACGGGCTCGCTGCTGCGGGCCGTCATCCTGCCGGAGGTCGGCGGTGACACCAACTGGGCGAACATGCAGCTCGTCTACGAGTCGCTCGCGCCGTGGCTCCAGCGCCTGTGCGACGAGCTGTACGCCGAGCACGACCTGACCATGTCGATCTCCAAGGCGATCGACAAGGGCCACCGCTTCGACCTGCGCGACATGCAGGACAAGAACCCGCCGTCGATCCACCCGGTCGTCCGCGTCCACCCCGAGACCGGGCGCAAGGCCCTCTACGTCAACCGCAGCTCGGTCACGCGCCTCATCGGCCTGTCCCGCCGCGAGAACGAGGCGATCCTCCCGCTGCTGTTCGACGCCGTCCGCGACCCCCAGTTCCAGGTCCGCCTCAAGTGGCGCGTCGGCACCCTCGCCTTCTGGGACAACCGCCCCACCCAGCACTACGCCGTCGCCGACTACACCGAGCGCCGCAAGATGCACCGCGTCACCTTCATGGCCCCCGAGTCCCTCGACTCCGGCGTCCCCACCGGCCCCGGCGGCGTCACCGGCGCCGACGCCCCGGCCGAGGCCGCGGCCGCCCGCTACCTCTAGCATTCCCCGTAGGGCCGCCGCCGTCGGCGGCGGCCCTACGTCTTCGTGTTCGGCCCCCTACGATGGGTACATGACTGCCATGACGGACAGCCCGACAACGACGGTCCTCGCCATCGGCTCCTACCGGGAGGGAACATCCCCGAACCGCTCGGCTTCGACCTCGACACCGCCCGGATCTGACCCGAGCCGCCCGGCGTTCAGCCGAGGCTGGGCAGCTCCGCCCGGCCCACCCGCTCCAGCCTGACAAGAATGTGCTTCAGCGACTCGCGCTGGTCCTCGTCCAGGGCTCCGGCGAACACCCGCCGCAGGGTCTGGGTGTGGACACGGTTGGCGTGATCGAGGGTGGCGCGCCCCTTGTCGGTGAGCGAGGCCTTCTGCACCCGGCGGTCGGTGTCGGAGGCGTACCGCGACACGAGCCCGGCCTTCTCCATCCGGTCGATCAGCCGGGTCATCCCGCCGCTGGTCAGGATGGTCTCACCGGCGAGATGGCTCATGGACGTGCAGCCGCCCTCCAGCCGCCGCAGCACCTCGTACATCGCGTGGGTGATCCCCACGTGCCGCTCGAACTCCTTGCCGACGATCCGCTCCAGCCGCGTGGACGCGCTGAGCATGAGGCCGTAGTCGCGGATCAGCTGCTCGTCGGGGCCGACCTGCGGCCCGAGCCCGGGGCAGCCCGTCATCGGATCGTCGCCGGAACGGCCGGCCGATCCCCCGTTCAGGTCGTACCCGCTCTCCGTGCCCGCCGTATCCGTGTTCACCGCTGCCTCCCGCATCCATCATGTCCAACAGCGGCGGGGGACGACACCTTCCCGAAGGAGTTGTTTCCCTACATTAAGGCCTTTCCCTTCTACGGGCCCGTCGGCAGGCCGTCGCCGGGGGCGTCGTCGCCGAGGCCGGGGACGGCTCCGCCCGAGTCGCGCTCGGAACCCGCGGCGGCCGTGGAGGCGACCATCCAGATGCCGTCCTTCCGGACCATGCCCAGGGTGAGATGGTTCCGCTCGACCGTCCGGGAGCCGCCGGGGCCGGTGAAGGTCAGGTCGAAGACCAGGACGACGTCGGCCTTGCCGCCGTCGATCGAGGCGATGTAGACGGCGTCGGTCCTGGACTCCAGCGACACCTCGGCGTCGGTCAGCTGCCGCTTCAGCCGGTCGGCCTGCGAGGTCCTCAGGTCGGCCAGGGCTTCGCCGGTGAGGAAGGTCAGGACGCGCGCCTGCGCGGCGTCGACCCCGCCCACGGGATAGGTGCCCAGCGCGTCTCCGTAGCCGGTGACCCGGGCCACCAGCGCCGCCCGGTCGTCGTCGGGTGAGCCCGCCGACCGCCACTGGAGGAGCGCGAACCCGGCCAGCAGGGCGAGCGCCACGACCGCGGCCGACAACCCGGCCACCAGGCCGCCGCGCGCCCCGGACGGCCGCTCGGCGGGCGGGCGCGCGCCCGCCTCCTCCGCGCCGATCAGCTCGGCCTTGATCAGCTCCGCTTCCTCGGGATCGGCCCCGGCGCGCAGGACCGGATTCTGCTCAGGGGTGGAGCTCATGCGCCCATCATCACCCAGCGCGACCGAGGGTGTACAGGGCCCCAAAACGCTCAGCCTGTGGTGACCGGTGCGAAGGTGAGAGAGGATCAGGTGGTGACCCCCACCCTCACGGCGGCGATGGCGCTGCAAGACGGGCTGGTCGAGCTGCGGCGCGCGATCCACGCCGAACCCGAGCTCGGCCTTCACCTCCCCCTCACCCAGGAGAAGGTCCTCGCCTCGCTGCGGGGGCTGCCACTGGAGATCACCACCGGGAAGGCCCTGTCGTCGGTGACGGCCGTCCTGAACGGCTCGCGGCCGGGGCCGACGGTCCTGCTCCGCGCCGACATGGACGCCCTTCCGCTGGAGGAGCAGGCCGACGTGGAGTTCCGCTCGACCAGGGGCGGGGTGATGCACGCCTGCGGGCACGACCTGCACACCGCGATGCTGGTGGGGGCGGCCCGCCTGCTGTCGGAGTCCGACTTCCCCGGCAGCGTGATCTTCATGTTCCAGCCCGGTGAGGAGGGCTACGCCGGGGCCAAGATGATGATCGACGAGGGGGTGCTGGAGGCCACCTGGCAGAAGCCCGTCGCCGCCTTCGCCCTGCACGTCATCCCGGCGCTGCCGCACGGCCTCGTCACCTGCAAGGGCGGGCCGATCCTGGCCGCGGCCGACACCGTCTCGGTCCGGGTGCGCGGACTCGGCGGCCACTCCTCGACCCCGCACCAGACCCGCGACCCCATCCCGCCGGCCTGCGAGATGGTGACCGCGCTCCAGACCTACGTGACGCGCGCCTTCGACGTCTTCGACCCGGTCGTGCTGACGATCGGCTCGTTCCACTCCGGCCACGCGCCGAACATCATCCCCGACGACGTCACCTTCACCGGCACCATCCGGTCCTTCTCGCCGGAGTCGCAGCGGCGGATCGAGGCGGGCTTCCACCAGGTCGTCAACGGGGTCGCGGCGGCGCACGGCGTCGCGGTCGAGATCGACTACCGGCAGGACTACCCGGTGACCGTCAACGATCCGGGCGAGGCCGAGTTCCTCGGCGGGGCGGTCCGCGATCTTCTCGGGGCGGACCGGTACCGGGATCTGCCGGTCCCGCTGCCGGGCTCGGAGGACTTCTCCTTCGTGCTCGGCTCGGTGCCGGGCGCGCTCGCCCTGATCAGCGCCTGCCCGCCCGACCAGGACGAGACGACGCTGCCCGACATCCACTCGGCCGAGGCCGTCTTCGACGACTCCGCGCTCGCCCGCGGCAGCGCGATCTACGCCGAACTCGCACTAAAACGTCTGAACCGGGTCTAACCTACGTATCCATGCATGAAAGCCGTCGCCCCCTGATCATTCGGATCCTGACCAGCAACGCGCTGATCGGGCTGGTCGCGATGGTCGTGCTGGGGGTCGTGGCCTTCAATCTGAACTTCGGCGGCACGTCCGGGCCGCCCGCGCTGGCCGAGGACGGCCCCATCTCGGCGAACGAGGCCCTCCAGCTCATCCAGCAGCCGGACATCGGCCCGATCGAGGCCAACGCGATCGCCAACGCCAAGCGGCGCGCCTACGAGCGGCAGAAGGCGATCGAGAAGAAGGCCCGCGAGAAGCGCGCCTGGTACCGCAAGCACAAGAAGGAGATCGACGCCAAGAAGGAGGCCGAGCGGATCGCCAAGCTCCCCAACCCCTCCTCCGAGGAGAACAAGAAGCTCGGCAAGCAGCTCAGCGACCTGCGCGGCTGGTCGTCCTGCTGGAAGTCGCTCGAGACCCTGTGGACCCACGAGAGCCACTGGAACGAGCGCGCCGACAACCCGTGGAGCGACGCCTACGGCATCCCGCAGGCCCTGCCCGGCACCAAGATGGCCACCGCCGGGCCCAACTGGCAGTACAACGCCACGACCCAGATCGTCTGGGGACTCGGCTACATCAAGTCCCGCTACGGCGACCCGTGCAAGGCCTGGGGCTTCTGGCAGTCCCACAACTGGTACTGAGGCCCCGTCAACTGAGAACCCGTCAGCGGGCCAGGCGGCCGAGGATCGCGGTGACCTCGCCGATGACCTCCAAGGCCTCCTGGTCGGATTCGGCGGCGGCCACCTCGCGGCCCGCCTCGCCCATGACGGTCGTGAGCACCAGGGCCAGGACCCGGCTCTCGGTGGCCCCGAGCAGCCGGGTGTTGGACTCGATCCACTGGCGGGCCCTGGCGCGGCGGGTCAGCCCGAAGCCGGACGGGCCCTCGCCCCCCTGGAACAGGCGGGAGGCGGTGCGCTGCTCCCAGCAGACCTCCAGGAAGGCCCGCGAACCCAGGATGAACAGCTGGATCGGGTCCTTCTCGCCCTCGGCCCGCGCGGCCTTGACCGCGAGGGTGGCGCGGCGCTCCTGCTCGGTGGTGTAGTCCTCCCAGAGCGCGAGATACAGCCCGGCCTTCCCGCCATAGTGGTGGTAGAGGCTGCCGACGCTGATCCCGGACCGCTCGACGATCTCCGCGATCCCCGCCCCGGCGTATCCCCGGTCGGCGAAGACGGCCTGCGCCGCGTCCAACAGCGCCTGACGGGTGGCATCGGCCCGCGCCCACTGCCGGTTCTCGCTCATGTGATGATTTTAGAACATCCTTCTAGAACAATGCTCACAGGCCCGTCCCACTAGGATGTCGGCCGATGCCTACATCAACCTGGTACCGGCTGAATCCGGCGAAGCGCGAGCGGGTCCTCGAGGCCGCTCAGCGGGAGTTCGGCACGCACGGCTACTCCACGGGGAGCCTGAACACGATCGCCCGCGAGGCCGACATCGCCAAGGGCTCACTGTTCCAGTACTTCGCCGACAAGCTGGAGTTCTTCACCTACGTGGCCGAGGAGACCACCGGCCGGATCCGCGCGGAGATGGAGCGGCGGATAGCGGCCAGCGACTTCGACCAGCCCTACACCGAATGGCTGGCCGACGTGTGCTGCATGTGGGCCGACTACTTCGCCGAGCACCCGCTGGAGCGGGCCGTCACCGCCGCGATCAACCTGGAGATCGACAACACGGTGCGGGCGCTGGTGCGCAAGCCGTCCAACGAGCACTACCTCGCCTCGATCAGGCCGCTGATCGCGACCTGGCGCGAGCGCAACCAGATGCGCGAGGAGCTCGACGACGACCACGCCACCGCGCTGCTCCTGCTGATCCTCCCGCACATCGCCCTCGGCCCCTACTACGACGGCATCGACCCGGTGCTCGGGCTGCGCGGCCGCACCCCCCAGGAGCAGTACCCGATCATCCGCTCGTTCGTGCGGACGCTCTCACCGGTCTTCGACGCGAAATCCTGAGTTCCGCACCATCGCCTCCGTCGCGTCCACGCCGACGGACAGGCAGAGCGCCAGCTTCTGCGGGACGGTCAGCGCGAGCTCGGCCCAGGTCCGGTCCGACAGCATCCGGTCGGTGAGCAGCTCGGCCTCCGCCGCGGCGTACAGACCCGGGGGCACCTCGGCGCGGACGGCCTCGCGGAAGCGGTGCCAGGCCGGCAGCAGCGGACGGCCCGCACCGGCCTCCCGGCGAGGCGGCGACGGGCGTTCCGGGACGCCGTCGAGGTCGGCGACCAGGAGCCTGCTCAGCCGGGCCACCGGCCGGAACGGGGCGGGCACGAGGTCGCCGTCGGTCGCGGCGTCGGTCAGCCGGACCCCACGGATCCGGTGCAGCCGGCCGAGCCGCTCGATCCCGCCCCCGTCCGCGGCCAGCACGTTGCGGACCCAGTCGGAGCGGTCCCCGTACATCACGAAGATGATGATCTTGTTGCCGTTCCGCACGGCCGTCACCGGGGTGCGCCGGACCGTGCCCGAGATCCTGCCCCGGTGCACGACGGTCGCGAAGGGCGGCAGATAGGGCGAGTACCGGCCCTGGACGGCGTTGGCGGCCCTGGAGAACCAGCCGGGCCAGTCCGGCAGGAACCGGTCGCTGTCGTCGGCGGAGCGCAGCCAGCCGAGCGGGCCGCTCTCCCACGCCCCGGGCTCGGGCTCGGCCCCCGCGGACTTCAGCAGCATGGCGAGCATCTCGTAGTGCCCGACCAGGAAGCACAGGTCGCGGATCTGCCCGGCCGACAGGAAACCCTCCAGCCGGGCGCGGGCGGCCGCGCCCAGTTCCCGTTCCCGGTACAGGTCGTCGGTGGCGGCGATCAGGGCGCGCTGCCGCTCGTCCCCGCCCTTGCCCTCGGCGATCCGCTCGACGTTCCCGATGGAGATCCCGGCGTTGCGCGACAGGTGGACATGGTGGAAGAACTCGTACCAGCCGCCGGCGTTCCAGGTGGCGCGGAGCGTCACGAGCTCGGTGGGGGCGCGGCCCAGGCTGCCGCGCGGGACCAGTTCGTAGGCGAAGGGCAGGTAGGCGCGGGCGACCTCGGGGAGCAGGCCCAGCACCTGGACGAGCCGGGTCTCGCCGGTCCCGGCGAGCAGGCCCACGCCCTTCGAGACCAGCCAGGCGGGGACGCCCAGATCGGCACGGCCGCCGAACGGGACGCGCGGAGGGTCGGCGGCCTTCCAGTGCGGAGCCGCTGCGAGCCGTTCGATGACGCCCATGAAGTCTCCCTCGAAGGGTGAGGCTTACGCCGTACGAGCCTAGCCTATTGCGACGTATCTGTTACATTGTCGCAGGTGATCGCCGCTCTACCCGGTCTCCCCCCGGTCCCCCCGCCGGCCCTCGACCCCTACCTCGACGCCGCCTCCCGCTGCTTCGCCCGGTTCGGCCTCGGCCACACCTCGGTCCAGGACGTCGCCAAGGAGATGGGCGTCAACCGGACCACGGTGTACCGGCAGGTCGGGACGGTCGAGCAGATCGCGCTGCTGCTGTGCGCCCGCGACGTGAACCGCGTCCTCACCTCCCTGCCGGCCCGGCTGACCGGCGCCCTTGGCCCGGAGGAGGTCGTGGACCTGGTCGCGACCGTCATCGACGAGGCCATCGCCCATCCGGTGCTGGCCAAGATGCTCGCCGACGAGCGCGAGACCATCGGCGTCCTGTTCGCCTCGGAGATCCCCGCCCTGCTGCGCTCCACCGCCGAGATCATCACTCCGCTGGTCGCGCTGACGCTCAGCTCGTCCCAGATCGCGACCCGCGATCCCTCGGTGCTGGCCGAGTGGCTGGTGCGCATCGCCTGCTCCCTCGTGGTCGCCCCACCGCCGACCCCGCTGCGCCCCTTCCTCGCCGAACTGCTGCTCCCCGCCCTGACGCCCTGAACGCGAACGGCCCCCGCTCTCGCAGCGGGGGCCGTCGTGGGGGTGGGAGGCTAGGCGGGCATCGCGGCGGCGAGGCTCTTGGCCACGAACGCCGAGACCACGGGACGCGCGGTGTCGGAGAGCAGCGAGCTGACCGCGTCGAAGAAGAACTGGAGCTTGTCGCGCTCGGACACGGTGCCGGCCAGCGCCTCCTGGACGGAGGCGTCGGAACCGAGCAGCTCCACGGCCGCCCCGATCACCGCTTCCACCGGGACGTTCTCGTTGACGACCTTCTCCACCTCCGCCTCGGACGGCGCCGGATGGGCGGCGAAGTACTCGTTGATCCGCTCGATCTGGACGAGCGGCCCGATCCTGTCGCGGATCACCTGTTCTGCGGTCATGACGACGCAGCTTAGATGTGACGGATGTGTTCCGTCTGACCGGAAGCGGACATAGAGACCGGTGTCAGGCCGTGAGGTCCTGGATGCGCTTGTGGAAGGCGATCTGCTCGGGAGTGGGCTCGCCCTGGTCGGCGACGAGGCCCATGACCTGGGCGGAGTCGCCCTCGATGGTCAGCTCGCCGGACATGATGGCGGCCATGACCAGGCTGGGGTCCTGGTCGACGAACAGGCGCTGGGCCACCTCGTAGGGCACGTTCACGGTGGTGGGGGCGTCGGTGAGGCCGCGTTCGACCACGCCGTCGCGGGAGTGGACCTGGACGTCGCCGTCGGGGCCGCCCTTCACGACGAGGTTCACGAGGACTCCCTTGGCCTCCGCCGGGGGCTCGGGCCACTCGGGCTTCAGGGCCTCGACGGCGTCGAGCCAGGCGTTGGAAAGGAAGACATGCGCCATTGCTGAGTACTCCTCAGGATCGCGGGTTGCCGAGCCGGCCGTTGATCTCGGCCAGCCTCGGGATGAGCGGGAACAGTGCCTGCGCGAGTGGCATCGCAGGGGCAACATGATGGGTGACCGCGCGGAAGGTGAGCAAGGCCCTGAACCACTGGACGATCTCCACGGGGGCCTGGAAGCCGTGCCGGACCGCGAGCGATCCCAGCACCTTCCCGGCCGCGTCGCCGCCGGTGAACAGGGCCTTGGGCGACAGTTCGGGCGCGGCGCGCAGGTCGTCGAGCAGGGCGGCGGTGTCGGTGCCGGGCGACAGGACGCCCAGGCGGCCGAGGGCGTCGACCTGGCCGGGGTGGTCCCCGCCGAACAGGGCCGTCACGTAGTCGAGGACCGCCCGGCGGGTCGCGGTGCCGAGCCTGCCGAGCGCGCTGCATCCGACGATCAGCAGGGAGCCGTCCTCGAGCACGAACAGGTGCTCGGAGCGCAGGTCGGCGTGGAAGATCCCGTCGGCGAGGGCCGCCTCGACCGTCACGGCCTGGAGCGCGGCGGCGGCCTTGCGCCGGTCGACCCGGCCGAGGGCCCGCGCCAGCGGGACGGCCCCGGGGACCGCGGCGAAGCCGACGGCGTCCGGTGAGCTGAGGCCGTCCAGGGGCTCGGCGACGGCCACCTTCGGGACGGCCGCCGCGAGTTCCGCGGTGTTGAGCGCGTCGTTGCGCAGGTCGGTGTGCTCGACGGCCTGCCGGGCGGCCGAGCGGAGCACGCCGAGCGGGTTGGCGTGGTTGAACGGCGGCACGAGCTGGGCCGGGATCAGCAGGGTCGCGGCGAGCCTGATGTCGGCCTCCAGCTGGGCGCGGACGCCCGGGCGCGCCACCCGGAAGAGGGCCTGCGTGCCGTCGTCGAGGACGGCCCGGTGGAGCTGGCTGAGCGGGGAGACCGCGAGCGGCTCGCAGTCGAGCGAGGCGACCCGGCCGGGGAAGGACCTCCGGAGGATCGCCCAGACCGTGTCGGCGGTCAGCGGATCGGGGACGACGGGACGGTCGCGGAACTCCTCGACGAGCGGGGCGGGGGCCATCCCGCCGGCCTGTTCGAGCAGCCGGGCGACCTCCGCCGCGGACGGCCCGAGCACGGCGAGCTGCTCCCGCAGCCAGCCCGACATGATCGCCTTGGGCGAGCGGACACCCCCCGTGACCAGCCGCGCCGTCCACCTCGCCTGCCCGATCGGGACGGCGAGGGCGTGCCGGGCTGTTCTCAGCAGCGGAATCCGGCCGGGACGCGTCCAGTCCGCCGCCTCCAGCGCCAGGCGTTCGTCGCGGGTCGTCATGCTTTCGACCCTAGATCCCTCTCAGCGTGACATGCAACATATCGACACCTTTGTTGCAATGAACTAACTTCCCCCTGGGGAGCCACTGTAATGGAGGACTTATGACCTTTCGCGGACCGTACGCCGACGGCCCTTCACCGGAGGATCTGCTGGTCGACTCGCCGCCGCTGCGGGGCCTGAAGCCCCGCGACGTCGGCCGGCTGATCGTGATCGCGACGGTCATGGGCGTCAGCATCGGCACCGCGATCCTCCGGGTCCGCGACAAGAAGGCCACGGCCGTCTGGGGCGGGGTCGTGACCGGCTTCGAGCGGCTCGGCCCGACCTTCGTGAAGCTCGGCCAGCTCATCGCCTCCTCCCCCGGGATCTTCCCCAAGCCGCTGGCCGACGCCGCGCTGCGCTGCCTGGACGAGGTCCCGCCGATCGACCCGGCCGCGGCCGTCGCGGTGATCCGTGAGGACCTCGGCGATCCGGGCGAGATCTTCAAGTCCTTCGACGAGACGCCCCTGTCGGCCGCCTCGATCGGCCAGGTCCACGCCTGCGTGCTGCTGGACGGCCGGGAGGCCGTGGTCAAGATCCAGCGGCCCGGCATCCGCGACCGGATGGCCCGCGACCTGCGCCTGGCCCATCTGCTGTCCCGCTTCGCCGAGCGGATCTCCAAGGCCGCCCGGCTCACGAAGCCCACCGCGATCATCGAGGACCTGCACGCGGTGACCTTCCAGGAGCTCAACAGCGCCCTGGAGGCCCACCGCCAGCACCAGTTCCGCGAGAACCTCCACAAGTTCGGCGACAACCGGCAGGTCACCGCGCCGGAGATCTACTGGGACCACTGCGGCCCGCGCGTCATCTGCATGGAGCGCATGTACGGCACGCCCTTCGACGAGTCCGACACGCTCAGGGAGCGCGGCATGGACGGCCCCGACATGCTGCGCCACGGCGTCAAGGCCTGGGCCGAGGCCTGCCTGATCCACGGGCTGTTCCACGGCGACGTCCACGCCGGGAACCTCTGGGTCCTCGACGACGGCAGGACCTGCTACCTCGACTTCGGGATCATGGGCGAGATCACCCCCGAGTGGCAGCAGCTTCTGCGCGACTTCTTCTACACCGCGATGTTCGACCTCGACTTCACCCGGATCGTCCGGGGCTACCGGCGGCTCGGCATCATCCCCGAGCACGTCGGCACCGAGGCCGAGATCGCGATGCGGATGAACCTCATCTTCGGCCCGCTGCTGCGCACCGGCCTCAAGAACGTCAGCCTCGGCAAGACCATCGTCATGCTCTTCGACATGGCCAAGCAGTTCGAGGCCGAGACCCCGCGGGAGCTGGTCCTGGTCTCCAAGCAGCTCATCTACTTCGAGCGCTACTCCAAGGCCCTGGCCCCCGACTGGGTCCTGTTCACCGACCGCAAGCTCGTCACCAACATCTTCCCGGGCGCCGAGGACGCCGCCTAGGGGCTGTTTCAAAGTCGGCGCCCGTGGCGAGCGGCGTCCAGGTGCGTGCCTCGCGGGGGCGGAGGAGGGAGTCGACCTGGTTGGGTCGGCGACCGACGACAACCTCGCGAGGCGCGTGCCTGGGCGCCGCGCAGTAGGGCAGTTGACTTTGAAACAGCCCCTAGGAGAGCACGTAGTCGGCGGGCTTGGCGGTCTTGCTGCCGGCCCAGTATTCGAAGGTGAAGCCGGGCCAGATGGAACGGTTGACGCCCTGCTCGTCGAGGTACCAGGAGTTGCAGCCGCCCTCGTTCCAGACGGCCCGGCGCAGCCGGCGGTGCATCTTGTCGTTGTAGGCGCGCATCGCCTCGGGCCTGGGCTCGATCGTGGTCGCCTTGCGGTCGGACAGCAGCTTCAGGCAGCTCAGGATGTGGGCGACCTGGACCTCGATCATGAACACGACCGAGTTGTGGCCGAGGCCGGTGTTGGGGCCCAGCAGCATGAAGAAGTTGGGGAAGCCGGGCAGGGTGACGCCGTGGTGGGCCTCGATGCCCTCGGCCCAGGCCTCCTGGAGCTTGACGCCGTCGCGGCCGCTGATGTGCCATTCGGCCATCGCGTCGACGACCTTGAAGCCGGTGCCGTAGACGATGGCGTCGACCTCGATCTCCTCGCCGTCGACCGTCACGATCGAGTGCTCGCGGATCTCGGCGATCCCCTCGGTGCGCAGGTCCACGTTGGCGCGGGACAGGGCCGGGTAGTAGTCGTTGGACAGCAGGACCCGCTTGCAGCCGATCGTGTAGTCCGGAGTGACCTTGGCCCTGAGCTCGGGGTCCTTCACCTGGCGCTGGATGTGCCGTATGGCGATGGTCTTCTGCGGGGCCGACAGCCTCGGGTCGAGCGCGAAGCCGACCGCGCGGGCCTCCAGCGCCCAGTAGACGGCGTTGCGGACGAACCGGGCGGCGCCGGGCAGCTTGAACGCGCCCGGCATCGGGATGTCCGGCTTGGGCTGGATCCACGGCGCGGTCCGCTGGAACAGGGTGAGCTTCGCGGCCTTCTTGGCGATCTGCGGCACGAACTGGATGGCGCTGGCGCCCGTCCCGATGACGGCGACGCGCTTGCCCGCCATGTCGTAGGAGTGGTCCCACTCGGCGGAGTGGAACACGGTGCCCTTGAAGTCGGCCATCCCCTGGATGGTGGGGTGGCTCGGGATGTGCAGGGCGCCCATCCCCGAGATGACGGCGCGCGGGGTGAGGGTGTCGCCGTCGCCGAGCCGGACGTTCCAGTGCTCGCCCGCGTCGTCCCAGTCGAGGGAGTCGACCTTGGTACCGAAGCGGATGTAGCGCTGGAGGTCGTACTTCTCGGCGCAGGCGGCCAGGTACTTCTGGATCTCGGGCTGCGGCGCGAACAGCCGCGACCAGTTCTTGTTGAGCTCGAAGGAGTAGGAGTACATCGGCGACGGGACGTCGCAGGCGCAGCCCGGGTAGGTGTTGTCCCACCAGGTCCCGCCGACGGCGTGCGACTTCTCCAGGATGACGAAGTCGTCGAAGCCCTGCTTGCGGAGCCGGATGGCCATGCCGAGCCCGGCGAAGCCCGCTCCGATGATCACGATCGACTTGCTCATGGCCGTCCTCTATTAGCTAGCCCGTCTAGTACTCCCGGTAAGTTACCCCGAGTAAGTTACCAATGGTAGGATAAGTCCCTGTGAGCAGGACCACAAGAAAGCGGATGTCCCGGGCCGACCGCGAGACGCAGATGCTCGACGTGGCCGAGGAGGTCTTCGCCGAACGGAACTTCGCCGTCGCCACCATGGACGAGATCGCCGAGCGCTGCGGAGTCTCCAAGCCCCTCCTCTACGACTACTTCGGCTCCAAGGAGGGCCTGCTCACCGCCGCGGTGAACCGGGCCCGCACCGAGCTCTACGAGGTGACGACCGCCGCGATGGCCCTCGGCACCGAGCCGCGCGACATCCTCGAACGCGGCCTGGTGGCCTACTACACCTTCGCCACGGCGCACAGCCGCTCGTTCGCGGTGCTGATCCAGGAGCCGATGGCCGCCACCTTCGACGCCGTCGAGTCGGTCCGCCGCCAGCAGCACGGCCTGATCGCCCCGGTGATCGCGGCCTGGGCGCCGCACGTCGAGGACGAGCGGATCACCGCCTACACCGAGCTGATCATCGGCGCCTGCGAGCGGATCTCGCTGTGGGCCATGCACGACGGCATCAGCCCCGAACGCGCCGCCGCCTACACCCTCGACTTCTGCTGGGACGGCCTCCGCGTCCTCGTCGACCCCTCCCCCTGACGGGCGCCCGCCCCCTTCTTGACAGCCCGTCTCGCCGGATGCGACGGTACGGACCGAGGGATTCGTACACCGTAAGGCGCGAGGAGGACTCCATGTGGGAGATTCCGATGTCCGGCGACGCCCGGTTCAGCTGGGAGTACGACGAGGGGCGGGCCCGGCTGCTCGACCTCTACCAGAAGGGCAAGGACCGCCAGTGGGACGCCGACAAGCGGATCGACTGGTCCATCGAGGTCGACCCCTGCAACGCGTTCGGCGTTCCCGACCAGGCCAGCCCGCTGTTCGGCACCGTCTGGTGGGACAAGCTCGGCGAGTCCGGCCGTAAGGAGCTGCGCCACCACCAGGCGTCGTGGCAGTTCTCCCAGTTCCTGCACGGCGAGCAGGGCGAGGCCGCCCCCGACCTGGACGCCAAGTTCTACTCGGCCACCCAGACCATGGACGAGGCCCGGCACGTCGAGACCTTCAAGCGGTTCCTGCTGGAGAAGCTCGACCTGGTCTACCCGATCAACGACCAGCTCCAGAAGCTGCTGGCCGAGACCCTCACCGACTCCCGCTGGGACATGCCCTACCTCGGCATGCAGGTCCTCATCGAGGGCCTGGCGCTGGCCGCCTTCGGCGTCGCCCGCGACATCACCACCCAGCCGCTGCCCAAGCAGATCCTCACCTACGTGATGCAGGACGAGGCGCGGCACGTCGCGTTCGGCCGGATGGCGCTGCGCGACTACTACAAGGACCTCTCCGCCGCCGAGCTGCGCGAGCGCGAGGACTTCGTCATCGAGGGCTGCCACCTGATGAAGGACCGGATCCGGCAGTACGAGGTCTGGGAGCACTTCGGGCTGCCGATCCCCGAGATCAAGCAGGTCCTCGACGGCTCGAAGTTCATGAACATGTACCAGAGCTTCCTGTTCAGCCGGATCGTCCCGTGCGTCAAGGACATCGGGTTGTGGGGTGAGCGCGTCCAGCGGGCATACACCGACATGGGCGTGATCGACATGGCCCGGCAGGACCTCGACGCGCTCATGCGGGCCGACGAGGAGCAGGCCGACCGGCTCGACGCCGAGCGTTTCGCCGCCGAGGAGGAGGCGCGCCGGGCCGAGGTGGACGAACTGATCGAACTCGAGCGCAGGGAAGAGGCGCGTTCTTGAAGGACTTCCGGGGCGGGACCGCCGTCATCACCGGCGCCGCGAGCGGCTTCGGCCGGGCGACCTCGCTGGCCCTCGCCGAGCGCGGGATGCGGATCCTCGCCGCCGATCTGGACCTGCCGGGCGCCGAGCGCACGGTCGAGCTGGCGGCGCGGCTGGGGCCGGGCGGGGCCGCCTACGCCGTGGACGTCGCGGACGTGGCGGCGATGGAGAAGTTCGCCGATGCGGTGAAGGCGGAGCACGGGGTGCCCGACCTGGTGATGAACAACGCGGGCATCGCGATCACCGGGCCGTTCCTCGACACGTCCTTCGAGGACTGGGAGAAGATCATCGGCGTCAACCTGACGGGCGTCGTCAACGGGTCGCGGATCTTCGGCCGGCAGATGGCCGAGCGGAACCGCGGGCTGCCGAGGCGGGAGCGGTCGGGCCACATCGTGAACATCGCCTCGGCCGCGAGCTACACGCCGGTCCGCTCGCTGCCGTCCTACTGCACGACCAAGGCCGCCGTCCGGATGCTCAGCGAGTGCATGCGCGCCGACCTCGCGTCCGAGGGCATCGGCGTGACCTGCGTCTGCCCCGGCTTCAGCGGCACCAACATCGCCAGGAACTCCCTGGTCGCCGCCGGGGTGCCCGAGGAGGTCGCCGAGCGCCTGCACCGGCGGGGTGAGCGGGCGCTTCGGCTGCGCGGCTATCCGCCGTCGAAGGTCGCCGCCCGGATCGTGAAGGCGGTCGAGCGGAACGAGGCGGTGGTGTCCGTCAACTTCGAGGGCCACCTCGCCCACTACGCCGCCCGTTTCGCCCCGTCGGTCAACCGGCTCATCGCCCGCATCCCGGCGGGCTTCTGAACCGGTCTCCCGGCGTGCCTCAGGCGGGCCGGATCAGGGCGACCGCTCCCGCGTAGGCGGGGGCGGGCTCGAGGTCGTCCAGGAGGATCCGGGACGGCAGGTCGGGCCGGTCCTTCCAG
The DNA here is from genome assembly GCF_039534125.1 of Actinocorallia longicatena. Classification (NCBI taxonomy): domain Bacteria; kingdom Bacillati; phylum Actinomycetota; class Actinomycetes; order Streptosporangiales; family Thermomonosporaceae; genus Actinocorallia; species Actinocorallia longicatena. The sequence continues at coordinate 52,755 of NZ_BAAAUV010000035.1, forward strand.
CCGAGCAGGGCGGGCGGCTCACCGGGACCGGAGACCAGCAGGTCGGTCATCGGCACGCGCAGCCCGTCGCCGGTGGCCTTGAGCAGGGCCTCCTTGCGCGTCCACAGGATGTGGAGATCGTCGTAGCGCTCGCCGGGCGCCACGAGGTGGGAGGCCACCTCGGTGAGGGGCCGGTCGCGCTGCTCGACGTCGATGCCGATCGGGACGTCGGCGACGGCGACCCCCGCCAGCGCGCCCGAATGGGTCACCGAGATGTGGACGCCCGGGTAGCGGGGCCGTCCGTGCGGACGGCCGCAGTCCTCACAGGTCCGGTCGAGGGCTATCTCGCCGGGGCTCAGCCCGGCCCGCTCGGCCACCAGGCGCTTGGTCCACACGACGCCGAGGGTGAAGCGCCGCCTGTCCTCCTCTCGGAGATAGGCGTTACGTCGATCCTTCTCTATCCCATCCAAGAGGGATAGATCGGACGAATCACTATCGGAGGTGTTCGCCCAGTGAATCCGCAATCCGAACCCCAGTTCCCGCACGTACGTCACATTAGTGTGACCAGTAACGCGCAGGCACTCTCCCCCGGCGATCCGCGTGCCATCGGGCCCTTCACCATCGTGGGGCGCCTCGGCGCCGGCGGCATGGGGGCCGTCTTCCTCGGCAGCCGCGTCGGCGAGACCGGGGCCGAAGAGCTGGTCGCGGTCAAGGTGATCCGGGACGAGCTCGGTGTCGACCCCGGCTTCCGCGCCCGCTTCGCCCAGGAGGTCGCGGCCGGCCGCAGGGTCGCCTCGTTCTGCACCGCGGCGATGCTCGGCAGCGGCGTCCACGAGGGCCGCCCCTATCTCATCACCGAGTACATCGACGGGCCCACGCTGCTCGACCATGTCCTGGAGCGGGGCCCGCTGTCCTACGGGACGCTCCAGGGCCTGGCCGTCGGGGTGGCGGCCGCCTTGACCGCCATCCACGGCGCGGGCCTGATCCACCGCGACCTGAAGCCGTCCAACGTGATCCTCTCGGTGTCGGGCCCGCGGGTCATCGACTTCGGCATCGCCCGGGCGATGGACGCCACGACGAGCATGACCATGACCGGCCAGCTCATCGGCAGCCCCGGCTGGATCGCCCCCGAGCAGCTCCTGCGCGACAGCGCGACCACCGCGGTCGACATCTACACCTGGGGCTGCCTCGTCGCCTTCGCCGCCCGCGCCCGGCACCCGTTCGGGACGGGCGAGCCCATCGCGATGGCCTCGCGCATCCTGCACGGCGAACCCGAGCTCGACGGCGTCCCCGAGCCGCTGCTCACCCAGGTGCGCAGGGCCCTCGACAAGGATCCCGCCCGCCGGCCCAGCGCCCGTGACCTGCTGCTCCAGCTCGTCGGCGGCTCCGCGGGCACCAGCGACGAGCGGGCCACCGCGGTCCTCGAACGCTCGTGGTCGCCCCCGCCCCCCGACCCCGACCCGGTGCCCGAGCCGCCCTCCGGCCCCCGCACCCCGCCCCCGTACGCCCCGGCGCCCGCCGGGTTCGCCCAGCCCGACGCCCCCGCGGGGTTCGGGCGGCCGGGACCGCCCGGCGGTTTCGCCCAGCCCGACGGGTTCGGCGTCGCGGAGCCCTCCACCCGGCCCGCGGCCCAGGGCCCGACCGGGCCGGTGCCGCTGCGGCGCAGGGGGCCCGACCGGGTGATCGCCTCGCTGGTGGCGACGCTGGCCGGGCTGCTGCTGCTCGGCGGCGGCCTCTACTGGGCCCTCGAGGAACGGGGCGACGGCGGCAAGCGCGGAGACGGCGGAACCACCGCGGCCCCCGACGGCTTCGCCGCGGTGAAACTGTCGGACGAGACCGGCGTGAACCGGCCGGTGGCGCTCGGCAAGGTCCAGGCGACCGTCGGGGCGCCGCGCTGCGGGGCCAAGACCCACCAGAACCTGACGGCCACCGGGACCTTCTGCCTGGTCGACCTGACCCTCGACAACCCCGACCTGCTGAACGCCGCGCCCGGCATCGGCCGTCCGGGCGTGACGCTCCTCGGCGAGGACTCCCTCAGGGCCGTCGCCAAGGAGTTCCCCGGCGGCCTCCCCGAGAAGGCCTCCTCGCTCGAACCCGGCGGACGCACCGCCGGAACCCTCCTGTTCGACGTCCCCGCGGGCACCGACCTCACCGGGGTCGAGCTCACCGCCGAGGGCTACGCCACCCCCGTGAGGATCGCCCTGTGAGAAAGCCCCTGCTCACCACGTCGGCCGTGCTGCTCGCGACCGGCCTCGTCGTCCTCCCGGGACGGGCGTCCCACGCGGCGTCCTGCACGGGCACCGCCCCCGGCGACTTCAACGGGGACGGCAGGGCCGATCTGGCCGTCGGCGACTCCCGTGCCTCGGCGGCGGGCGCACCGTCCGCCGGTGCGGTGTCGGTCCTGTACGGCGCCGACGGCGGCCTCGGCAAGGCGCGGACCGTCGTGCTGACGGCGGCGCGGCCCGCGGCGGCCGAGGGGTTCGGCCAGGCGCTCGCCACCGGCTACCTCAACGACGACACCTGTCTCGACCTGGCCGTCGGCGCCCCCTGGGCGAACAAGGGCGAGGGCAAGGTCCACGTCTTCTACGGCTCCCCCGACGGCCTCACCCCGGGCGACGTCGTCGAGCCCGCGGCCGGCTCCCGCCGCTTCGGCTGGTCGCTGGCCATCGCCGCCGGAAGCGGGGACCAGCCCGCCCTGCTGGCCGTCGGGGCCCCGGCCCAGACGGTCGGAGGCAAGGCCAACGCGGGGGCCGTCCATCTCCAGTACTTCCGCGACGGCAAGATCGGCCGCGGCCAGGTGATCACCCAGGACGACGAGCGGGCCGAGGGCGTCGCGGAGCCCGGCGACCTGTTCGGCTGGTCGGTCGCGCTCGGCCGGATCCGCGGCGACGCGGGCCTCGACGACCTCGTCGTCAGCGAGCCGCTGGAGGACGTCGACTCCGAGGGCACCGACGTCGGCTCCTTCAGCGTGGTGGAGGACGTCTACCGGCCGGGCGGCGCCAAGGGCGAGCACTGGCACTACGAGAACCTGAACCTCGGCGCCGCGACCGGCGGCGGCCACATCGGCTGGAGCCTCGCCTACTACAAGGACGCCGACCGCGCCTACGTCGCCGTCGGCGCCCCCGGCCAGAAGACCGGGGGGAAGGCGGGCGCGGGCCAGGTGGCGATCCTGTCCTCGACGGGATCGGGCCTGAAGCCCGAGGCCCCGATCGACGCCTCCGCGGGCGGCGGCGACATCCAGGAGAACGGCCGCTTCGGCTGGACGGTCGCGCTCGGCCGGACCTCCTCCGGGGTCGCGGCCCTCGTCGGCGCGCCCTACGGCGGCGCGAAGGAGACCGGCACGGCCCGGCTGGTCCCGCTGGGCGACCGGTCCGGCGCCTCGAAGCTCGACAGAGGCGGTGAGGGAGGACATCTCGGCTGGGCGGTCGCCTTCTGCGGGACGAGCCCGCTCGTGTCCGTCCCCGACGACCAGGAGCACCCCACCGGGTACGTCCGGATCTTCGGCGACGGCGACACCGACCTCGTCCCGGAGCAGAAGGCGGGCGGCACCGTGAACGCCGACTTCGGCGCGGGACTGGCCTAGCCGCCCCGTCAGCCGTGATGATCGGTCCATGAACTACAGACGGCTCTCCGCCGCGGTGGCGACGGCCGGGCTCCTGCTCGCCGGCTGCTCGGCGGAGAAGAAGCCCGCCCCGTCCGCCGTCCCCTCCACCCCGGCCGCCCCGGCGCCGTCCTCCGCGGCCTCGGGAGGGTCCGCGGCGGCGCCGGGCAAGGTCAGGCTCCAGGAGGTCGGCCGGGTCGACCAGCCGACCGGGATGGCCGTGCGGAAGGGCGACTCCGCCCTGTACGTCATCGAGCAGCAGGGACGCGTCCGCGCGATCAGGGACGGCAGGACCGTCGAGCGGCCCGTCCTGGACATCGGCGGGCAGATCAGCAAGGGCGGCGAGCGCGGCCTGATCGGCATCGCCTTCTCCCCCGACGGCAGGTACCTCTACCTCGACGCCACCGCCCCGCAGGGCGACGTCCAGGTCCTCGAGTACCGGGTCGCGGCCGACGGGAGCGTCGACGCGGGCTCCCGCCGGGTCGTGATCACCCAGGAGCACCGCGAGAACGGCAACCACAACGGCGGCCAGCTCGCCTTCGACGAGGCCGGCCTGCTCTACATCGGGATCGGCGACGGGGGCGGCGCGGGCGACCAGCACGGCAACGGCCAGAACCTCGGCACCCTCCTCGGCAAGATCCTGCGCATCGACCCGCGCGGCGGCCGCCCCTACAAGGTTCCCGCGAGCAACCCCTTCGTCTCCAAGGCGGGCGCGAGGCCGGAGATCTGGGCGTACGGCCTGCGCAACCCCTGGCGGTTCTCCTTCGACTCCGCGACGGGCGACCTGTGGATCGGCGACGTCGGCCAGAACGCCTACGAGGAGGTCGACTTCCAGCCGGCCGCGTCCAAGGGCGGCGAGAACTACGGATGGAACGCCCGAGAGGGCAACCACAAGTTCCGTTCCGACGCTCAGGTGGGCGTCAATCCGGTGCTCGAGTACAAGCTGCACGAGGGCAATGCCTGCTCGGTCATCGGCGGATTCGTGTACCGCGGGGAACAGCTGACGAACCTGACCGGCCGGTATCTGTTCGCCGACTACTGCGCGGGCTGGGTGAAAGCACTGCAACTCAAGAACGGAAAGGTAACGAACCAGTGGAGGTTGCTCGACGGCCTCGACGGCATAACGAGTTTCGGCCAGGACTCCGACGGCGAGCTGTACATCCTGACCAGCGACGGTGCGGTTTCCCGACTGGTCGGCCAGTAAGAGTCATCAGGACGTGAAAAAGGCCGGTGGTCGCCCACCGGCCTTTATGCCCGTGCCTAACCTGCGCTTTTAAGCCCAGGACACTCCGGCGCCATCGGCGGCCATGTCCTTCGCCTCCTCCTACTGCGGGTCATGGCTTGATAGCCAGGTAACCCTGTAGCCAAACCATCGCATTCAGTGAGTATTTATGCATACGTTCTGAGTGCTTCTTCGACCACTGAGGCTGCCACATCCAGGCTGGATTTCTGCTCCTTTTCCGGCTTTCCGGAGTGGTCGCGGCTGTAGGTGACGGTCACGATGACGTTGAAGACCCGCGCCTCGACCCTGGCCGTCACGGTGGGTTCGCCCTTGTTCACCGAGAAGCGCTGGAAGGCCTCCTCGCCGAGGCCCGTCCTGGCCGCCACGAGCAGGGTCCTGGAGCTGGTGTCCTTCTGCTGGGCCTGGAGATCCTGCGCGAACGACCACCGCGCGACGCCGATCGGGTCGATGTCGTTCCTGTTGTTGCCGATCCTGGTCTCCAGCCGCAGGTACCGGAACGACCGCCCGGCGGGGCTGGAGTAGCCGCAGGAGCCCGCCCCCGCCGTCACGTGGGCGTCCTTGACGCCCTTGGGCACCCACTTGAGGAAGGTCGCCGTCTCGACGGTCCCGCAGATGTCCGGCAGCTCCTGGAGCGTCCCGCCCGATCCCGTGGGCGCCGGGGAGGACACCGGCGGAGAGGACACGGACGGCGAGGCGGACGTGGTGGGCACGGGGCCGGGCGTCCCCTGATCGGTCCCGGTGACGTCCGGAGAGGTCGTCTCGGGCCCCGCGGTGACCGAGGGACGGGCGCCGGAGCCGGACTCCCCACCGTCGATCATGGGGATCGCCAGGACCACTCCTCCGCCCGCCACGGCCAGGCCCGCGAGCACGGCGAGAGGCACCCTGGCCCGCTTCAGGCGGGACGAGGGCGGCTCCGGAGGCGAATAAACCCGGTCGAAGTCGGCACGCACGCCTCCGAACGTACGGACCCGTCCGGTGCTTTGTCAGTAGCTCCGGAGACAATGAAGCATGCTGCTCGCCGAACTCGCCGCCACATGGAGGGCCGTCGCCGGGACCTCCTCGCGCACCGAGAAGACCGCGCTGATCGCCACGTGCCTGCGCGACGCGGGCGCCGACGACGCGGCGATCACCGTCTTCTACCTGTCGGGTGAGCTGCCGCAACGCCAGATCGGGGTGGGCTACGCCTCGCTGCGCGAGCTGCCGCCGCCCGCGCCTGAGCCGTCCCTGAGCGTCACCGGGGTCGACGCCGCGTTCAGCGAGATCGGCGCGGTCGCGGGGCCGGGTTCGGTCGCGCTGCGCAAGTCCCTGCTCGGCGCTCTGCTGGAGCGGGCCACCCAGGAGGAACAGGACTTCCTGATCCGGCTGCTGGCGGGCGAGCTGCGCCAGGGTGCCCTGGACGGGGTCATGGCAGGGGCGGTCGCCAAGGCCGCCGGGGTGCCCCTGGCCGCCGTCCGCCGCGCCCTGATGCTCCGCGGCTCCCTGGCCCCCGTCGCCACGGCCGCCCTGACCGGCGGGGCGGAGCGGCTCGGCGAGTTCACCCTCGAGGTCGGCCGCCCGGTCAAGCCGATGCTGGCCGCCGCCGCCCCGAACATCGCCGATGCCCTCACCGGCGGGCCCATGGCCGTCGAGCAGAAGATGGACGGCATCCGCGCCCAGCTCCATGTGGCGGGCGAGGAGGTCCACGTGTTCACCCGCACCCTGGAGGAGATCACCGACCGGGTGCCCGAGGTCGTCGCCGAGCTCCGCGCCCTCGGGCTGCGCTCGGCGGTCCTGGACGGCGAGCTGATCGCCCTTCGGCCGGACGGCTCGCCCCAGCCCTTCCAGGTGACCGCCTCCCGCTCGGCCACCCGCGGGGCGGGCGAGATCGCCCTGTCGGTCTTCGTCTTCGACGTCCTGCACCTCGACGGCCGCGATCTGCTCGACGAGCCCGGCTCCGTCCGGCACGAGGCTCTTGCGGCGGCCGTCCCGGAGAGGCTGCGGATGCCCCGGATCGTCACCGCCGACCCGGAGGAGGCCGGGCGGTTCTTCGCCGAGTCCGTCCGGGTCGGGCACGAGGGCGTCGTGGTGAAGGCCCTCGATGGCCCCTACACCGCGGGCCGCAGGGGCGCCGGCTGGATCAAGGTGAAGCCACGTCACACCCTCGACCTGGTCGTGCTGGCCGTCGAGTGGGGCCACGGCCGCCGCAAGGGCAAGCTGTCCAACCTCCACCTGGGCGCCCGCGACCCCGGGACGGGCGGCTTCGTCATGCTCGGGAAGACCTTCAAGGGCCTCACCGACAAGCTCCTGGACTGGCAGACCGAGCGCTTCACCGAGCTCAGGACCGGCGACGACGGCTGGACCGTGACCGTGCGGCCCGAGCAGGTCGTCGAGATCGCCTTCGACGGCGTCCAGCGCAGCACCCGCTACCCCGGCGGCATGGCCCTGCGTTTCGCCCGGGTCCTGCGCTACCGGTCCGACAAGACCGCCGAGGAGGCCGACACGGTCGAGACCGTCCGGGCGCTGGCGGTCAACCTCCCAGCTTGACGGGGTTCACCAGGTCGGCGTAGGCGAGCAGGAGGCCCATGACGACGATCAGCGCGCCGACCACGTAGGTCAGCGGCAGCGCCTTGGCGACGTCCACCGGGCCCGGCATGGGCCGCCGGGTGAGGCGGGCGAAACCGCGCTTGATCCCCTCCCAGAAGGCCCCGACGATGTTGCCGCCGTCCAGCGGGAGCAGGGGCAGCAGGTTGAAGGCGCCCACCGCGAAGTTGATCGAGCCGAGCATCAGGACGAAGAGGAAGATCTTGTCGAGGTTGTCCTGGCGGGAGGAGAGGACCTCCCCGCCGATCCTGGACGCCCCGACGACGCCCATCGGGCTGTCGGCGTCGCGCTTCTCCCCGCCGAACGACGCCGCCCAGATGTTCCTCATCTTCTCCGGGAAGTGGGCGAACGCCTGGAGCGTGCCGGTGGTCATCGCGCCGAGCTGGTCGATGACCGCGCCGGGCCCCTGCCGGACGTGGGCGGTGGCAGGGGTGATGCCCAGGAACCCGCCGGTGACGGTCGTCTTCGGGTTCTTCAGATCGGGCAGCGTGTTGGGAATGATCTTCGGGGTGAGCCGGAGGGCCTGCCCGTCGCGCCGGACCGTCAGGGTGACCTGCCGGCCCGCCGAGTCGCGGATCAGCCGCTGGAAGACCGTGTAGTCGGTGATCGGCGTCCCGTCGAAGTCGACGATCACGTCGCCCGGCCGGAGCCCGGCGGCGGCGGCGGGCGTCGGCGGGTCGGCCGGGGTGCAGGCGCGGCCGTACTCGGTGGCCGGGAGCACGCAGGCGGCGACCGTCCCGATGGTCGAGGTCGGCTTCTGCAGGCCGATCCCCATCAGGGCGACGGCCAGGAACACGAAGGCCAGCAGGAAGTTCATCATCGGCCCGGCGAAGGAGATCAGCGCCTTCTGCCACCAGGCCTTGCGGTAGTAGACGCGGTCCTCGTCGCCGGGCCCGACCTCCTCGAGGGCACCGGCCCTGGCGGCGTCGATGAGCTGGCTGAACCGGCCCGTCGAAGACGGCCTCAGGTGGCCCTCGGGGTCGCCCGCACGGGGCGGCAGCATCCCGATCATCCGGACGTATCCGCCCAGCGGGATCCACTTCACGCCGTACTCGGTCTCGCCCCTGCGCCACGACCTGATCGTGGGCCCGAAGCCGACCATGAACTGCGGCACCCGCACGCCGAACCACTTCGCGAAGACCATGTGCCCGAACTCGTGCAGCGCGATCGACGCCATGAGCAGGACGAAGAACAGCACGATCCCCAGGACGAGCACCCGGGCCCCCTTTATCACCGTCGACGTGAGCGCCAAGATCTTTGCGACGTCCACGTACCCGGGGCCGGAACGGCCAAGCGGCCGGGCGAAACCCTTACGCAATCCTTCCCGAAGCACACCGCCCGCCTGGGACCGACCGTACCCAGCGGCGCCGGGAACCGCCGGGCCCGTTCCCGTGACGAGCCGGAACCGGCCAGCGTCCCGTCAGGTGAGCAGGGTCTCGCGGAGCGCGGCCAGGTGCGGCGCGATGTCGATGCCCCTGGTCTCCAGCCAGGCGTCGTCGTAGTAGGTGTGGGCGTACCGTTCGCCGCCGTCGCAGATCAGGGTGACGACGCTGCCCCGCTCGCCGCGCCCGCGCATCTCCTGGATGAGCTGGAGGGCGCCCCAGACGTTGGTGCCGGTCGAGCCGCCGACGCTGCGGCCCGAGACCTCCGACGTCCAGCGCATGGCGGCGATCGAGGCCGCGTCGGGCACCCGGATCATCCGGTCGATCACGGTGGGCAGGAACGACGGCTCCACACGGGGACGGCCGATGCCCTCGATCCGGGAGCCCGCGGCCGTCACGGACGGGTCTCCCCTCACCCACGAGTCGTAGAAGGCCGAGCCCTCCGGGTCGACCACGCACAGCTTGGCCTGCATCTTGCGGTACCGGACGTACCGGCCGATCGTGGCGGCGGTGCCGCCCGTCCCGGCGCTGACCACGATCCAGGACGGCTCGGGGTGCGGTTCCAGCAGGAGCTGCTCGAAGATCGACGCCGCGATGTTGTTGTTGGCCCGCCAGTCGGTGGCCCGCTCGGCGTAGGTGAACTGGTCCATGTAGTGGCCGCCGGTCTCGGCCGCCAGCCGCTGGGCCTCGGCGTAGATCTGCGACCCGTCGTCGGTGAAGTGGCAGCTTCCGCCCTGGAACTCGATCAGCGCGATCTTCTCGGGGCTGGTCGTCTTCGGCATGACGGCCACGAACGGCAGGCCGAGCAGCCGGGCGAAGTAGGCCTCGCTGACGGCCGTGGAGCCGCTGGAGGCCTCGATGACGGTCGTCCCCTCGCGGATCCAGCCGTTGGACAGCGCGTAGAGGAACAGCGAGCGGGCCAGCCGGTGCTTGAGGGAGCCGGTCGGGTGCACCGACTCGTCCTTGAGATAGAGGTCGATCCCCCACTCGGGCGGCAGCGGGAAGACGTGCAGATGGGTGTCGGCGCTGCGGTTGGCGTCGGCCTCGACCTTGCGGATCGCCTCCGCGATCCACGCGCGGCAGGCGGGTTCGCAACGGTCCACGAAATCCATGCTGATCTCCCCATGACGCTTCCCAACGGACACCCCAAGGCTAAGGGGCCAGGTCACGCTATGTGCATGATGGGTGGGTACGGGAGGGACCCGTGAGATGGGAGGGACCGGTGTGGGACGTCTTCACGCGCCGGATCCTCGACACGGGGCGCCTGCCGCTCTTCTGCTTCTTCGTCGCCTTCATCCTGACGTTCCTGTTCACCCGGCTGAGCGTCCGGCTGATCCGGGCCGACCGCGGCTGGATCCTCCGTAACGTCCGGGCCGGGGACACCCACATCCACCACGCGGTCTTCGGGATCATCCTCATGATCGTCTCCGGGATCGCGGCCTTCGCGCTGGACGACGACCTGACGATCCCCTACGCGGTCGCCGCGGGCCTGTTCGGCACGGGCGCCGCGCTCGTCCTGGACGAGTTCGCCCTGATCCTGCACCTGCGCGACGTCTACTGGTCGGAGGAGGGCCGGGCCTCGGTCGACGCGGTGTTCGTCGCGATCGGGGTCACCGGGCTGCTGCTGCTCGGGATCAGGCCGGCCCTGTTCGACGACGTCGAGGCGACCGGGCGGATCCGGGTCCTGCTGTACGTGCTCAGCCTGGTGCTGAACCTGTCGCTGGCGGTGGTCTGCCTGCTCAAGGGCAAGATCTGGACGGGTCTCGCCGGGCTGTTCCTGCCCGTCCTGCTCTACGTCGGGGTGCTGCGGCTGGCCAGGCCGGGTTCCCCGTGGACCCGCTGGTTCTACGAGCCGGGCTCCCGGAAGGTCAGGCGGGCCGTCCGGCGGGAGCAGCGGGTGCGGCGGCCGCTGATCAGGGCGAAGATCCGGCTCCAGGAGCTCATCGCCGGACGGCACGGTGATCGCTCTCAGCGAAAGCATCGGGATGACCATGAACGTGTGTCCGGCGGCCCGAGATCCTGATCCACGGATTAGATCGTCGTGTGATCCTCTGGTCCATCCTCGCCGCCCTCCTGGCGATCACGCTGGTCTTTCTCGTGGCGAAGTCCTTCAGCCGCTGGGGACGGGACGACGACGCGCCCGACGGCGTCACCGCGAGCCACGCGGGCGGCATGCTCTCCGCCCTCTTCCTGCTCATCTTCGCCATCGCCGTGATCATTCCCTGGACGGTCTCCGACTCCGCCCGCCAGAACACCCATGCCGAGGCCCAGTCGCTGGTCGAGGCCTACTGGGCCGCCGGCGACCTGCCCGAGGCGGAGAAGGACCACGTCCGCGCCGCGATCAGGGACTACACCCAGTTCGTGATCGACGAGGAGTGGTCGTACATGGTCGCGCACGACGACGTGAGCCCCGAGGGCTGGAAACGGATGGACGCCCTCCGCTCGACCGTCGGCGACTACACCTTCACCGGCAAGCAGCAGAAGGACGCCCTGAACGACCTCGAAGACGACATCGAGGGCGTTTACGCCGCCCGGCGGCAGCGGGCCTCCGACGCCGGTTCGGGCCTGCCCTCCGGCGTGCTGGTCATGACGCTCCTGACCGGTGCGATCATGATCGTCTACCCGATCCTCGCCGGGGCGCGGCCCCGGGGCAGGGCGTGGGTGCCGCTGCTGCTCATGGCCGGGATCCTCGGCGTCAGCGTCTACCTGGTGTTCAACATCAACCACGCCTTCTCGGGGGCGCTCGAGGTGGGCTCCGGGGCGTTCAAGACCGCCCAGCAGGAATACGCGCGGATCCCATGAGCCGCCTGGCGACGGCCGCCTGCTCCGCACTGTTCGCCGCCTTCCTGGGCGCCGGCCCCGCGATGGCGGGCGTCGATCGGCATCCGGTGCCGCCGGAGAACGGCTCCGAAGCCGGCACCGGGATCGGGCCCTCGGTGACGACCTGCCTGGCGGTCCGCCTCTGGCTGATCAAGATCGATTCCCATCTGGACCTCGGCGGGGCGGGCTGCGAAAGGCCGCGTCCCTGGCGGCCCTTCGTGGTTCCGCCCTCCCCGAAGGCGAAGGGACCGGGCGTCCCTCCGGCGAGGCCGCCCGGACCGGCCCCGGCCGGGCCCGGGCTCGCCGGACCCGGTGCCGTGACCTTCTGGGCCTCCGCCGGCCCCGACGCGGCGGCCGTTCCCGGATCCGCCGGAAAGCCGGAACCCGGTCCGCCGCAGATCGCGCGGCCCGAGCAGGTGCCGCCGCTCCTCTCGGTCGGCATCCCCGGCCCGGCGCCCGATCCCCCGGCCGCCACGGTGCCGCCGAAGATCGTGCCGCCCGGGACCGCCGGTCCCGGATCCGCGAAACCGGATCCGGCCGCACCCGGCGCCCTCGGGCCGGGGAGCGCCGGGCCCGGTGCGATCGGGCCCGGTGCGATCGGGCCCGGTGCGATCGAGCCCTGGACCGTCGGGCCGGACGCGAGCAAGCCGGGCGCCGTCACGCCGGGCACGGACGGGCCGGGCGCGATCGAGCCCGGTGCCGTACGGCCGGACCCGGCCTCTCCCGCGGCGCCCGGTCCCGGCGGCCCGGGGTACGCGGGCCCGG